>JAAKFP010000252.1 GCA_011065005.1 Chlamydiota bacterium
GCTCCCTCAAGCGTTCAGTAACCAGATGTTATTTATCCTGGCTCAGAAGGCTTGTTTTATTCAAAAGGGGACGTTTGGAAATTGCTCCGGATGGGGACATTTCGTTATTGCCAGAACAGGAAAATTTAACTTGCAGCAAGAAAATTTTTAGTGCTTTTTTTGTATTCGTTTTCTATCATCTCTACTAAATGCCAAAACCTCATTTTCAACGTTTCCTCCTAAATTAGAGCAACTTTGGATAATATTAAAAAAATCTTTTACAGGAATAGGTTCAATAATTATTAATATCTTGCTTTTTTTATAATCTGCGATAAAATATATGTACTTTAAATAAAAAGAGGTAAAAATTATGGCTTCAATTTTCGCAAAATTTCCAAGCTTTTCAACCTACATGGCTCTAAGATATCCGGTCTCTTCGGCTCCAAAATATTCAAGCTTTCTGATACGAAAATGTATCACATCTAATCTTACATCTCAAAATCCTAGATTCTTTTCAACAACTGCAAAAAATATTGACCCTTCATCCTTTTCAGTTCAATCACTTGGTGTACAAAATGTTAAAGTAAGGTCCTTTCCTCCATATTTTGATTTTTTTCGTCACTACAGTGTTAGAACAACTCAAAATTTACTTGCCGAAAAATCTGAGCGAATCAGAAAAACTTTTAAGTCCATGGCCCTTTTATCTGAGCAAGAGCAAAGAACTAAACTAACCATCCTTCTTGCCAAAGAGCTTGGGTTCCAAGTTGAAGGAGAACACATTACAGAAAAAACTGTAAAAGCTATGTTGCAATCAACCACTTCAAAAAATGAAGATCTTGATGCTAGATGCTCAGTATTGGTGAAAACTAAAAGCAAATGGACTAATACCAGTTGGAATAATGCTCTTGCTATTTTATTTCGAAGGTATGCTATGAAAAATTTTCATTTTTTAAGTTTTGAAAGAATGGAAGAACTCCTTCCAAAAATTTCTCCATCAATGTGGAGAGTAGATAACAGAATACCTTTTCGTTTATCTGGAGATAGGGAGGAAGATAAAGAACAAGGGCTTAAAATATCTGTTAAAAAGATAACAGAATGGAGATCACAAAATCCAAATGGTAAAGTCGTCGCAATCCAAGAAGGAATGTGGGATGGGAACTTTTTAATTAAACTTTATATACAGCTTACAAACTTTAATATCACTACGAAGCTTGTTGCCACAGACATTAATCCAGCATTTTTAACATTATTTAAATTAAAATGCGACCTTCTTGGCATACCATCTGAAGATTTTTTAGTGTATTTTAATTCTCTTCACAGACCTATCAATCTACATGAAATAGAAGAACTAAATACATCTTCCTTGGATACTCAAATATTAAATATATATTTTCGAGTCATTCTTGATTTGGAAGAAAACGAAACATTGCAAGTTTTTAAAGAAAAAGCAAAAGAAATGAGTCCTGATGATTTATTGCTTGTTACTTTGATTGAAGAAACGCCACAAGCTCTTCAAGTTCTTAATGAAGAGATAAAAATGAAAAAAGAAAAAGAAGGCGAATTTTTTGTTCAATATTCAAATAGAGTTTCTAACAAAGTTTCGACGGTATTAGTATTAAAAGAAGGCCGTTTACAAAAATTACTTTCTTATTTAGAAGGGTCTTTTCAAGTATATGGTCAAGAAAAGGTAGAGATTATTATTGCTGTAGGTTTAGGTGAGAGTTCTCCTTTTGAAGCTGTTGTTGTTGCTTTTCAGTTGAAAAAATAAGAAATGAGATTTAAAATTGATTATGGCAAAGGAGGTAAATATGGCTTTATCAATACTTTTAAGAGGGTTTTTGGTTTGTTCACATCATTCTGTACATAGCTTTTTAAGCGGGAATTCTTTCAGATATTTTTCGACAAAACGAGGACTATTTATGCGTATCCCTGATAAAAATGATCCGCAATTTCAAACAAATTTGGATGAAATGAGAATTGTAGAAAAGCAATGGCATAAACAACTTGAGGGAGAAAAAAGCAGACGTGCTGCTTCCGAAAAATTAATCGCGTGTGTAGACGACATTTATCATGATCTGGAAATAATAGAAGGCAAAACAGGTAATGGCATAAGAGACGAGATACGAGGAGTTGAACGAAAAGTTCAGACTTTAAGAGGGTATTTTTTTTCCAAAGAGCCTATGAAAAGGGGCCGTGGTCTGTTGTGACACGAAAGAGGGAATGGCTGTTCACATAAAATTCAAGATGGACGCAAGCATTGATGCTGAAGAAATCCCTAAGTCTTTCCGAAAGGGGGCGTTTGGAGGCCAAGAGTTTGTGGAAATCTATGCACCGATAGAGGATTTCGGTCCGGACAAACAGAATAAAGAAGATACTCCTGCACCATTGGCTTACTAGCAAACGTTGTCTGCGAGGAATTTGGGGTGACAATCAACGAGCTTTGCAGTAGTGAAAAAGGCGAGAATTGGTCCGTGCTCGTGCTGTATTGGCAAGAGCTGCTCAAATGAAGAAAGGGTTAGGCCTGCGAGCGGTTTGTGACTTTCTTAAGAAGCATCATGGAACAGTTTTGAGACTCGTAGTTACTGCACCAAAGATCAGCGGTTAGAGTCCCTTGCGACTTCCCTGATTGACATTTCAGAATAATTTACTCTCGTTAGCAAATCGCGAGAATCGCAGACCCCGGCCCTTTTCACTTTCAAAGGGAGGCCAGGTAGCTCGCTGCTGAAGATAGTGCATGACTCATAGATTTCTTCCTCTCGTATCGGGTTTATTGGTCACGAAATTGGGAGTCTTTTGGTATGCATCCTCGTAGGTTACAAAATCAGGAGTTTTCTGGTATCCACCATCATTGAGCATGAAATCAGAAGTCTTGCCATACCCACGCTCATGAGTTACTCCATCGGCAGATCCCATTTCTCCTTCCATAGGTTTTAATTCAACCACGTTATGAGTTTCTGAATTAGAACCGAGTTCAGGTAAACTTGCTTGCTGACGTGAAGCTTTTTGTCGTCTGCGAAGGATAAAGACTGTTCCTCCGATCAAGCAAATACACAATCCACCGCCAAGCAAGCCAAGCCATAACAGACGAGGGCCATTTGAAACAGTGGGCCGGGTAGCATATCTGGTTGTAAATTTGATGGTCGAAGGTTCTGTGACGAAGGAAGTACTACTTGGAGCATTTGTGGTAGAGAAAAGAGTTGGATTATTCGTTACTAAGCTTGCCGGATTAGTGGAAGTTGAAGAACTGATTGAACCTGTCGTGGATATGAAGACAGGAGTTGTTGTCGTTGTAGAATCGGTGGAAAGAGAAAAGATGGCAGTCGTAGATTGCAAAGTGGGAGCTAAGGAACTTGTGGAGGAACGGGTGGTTGAGGAACTTGTGGATGAACGGGTAGTTGAACTACTACTCGTAGGATTAGGGCAAGATATGCTGATGATCTGAAGACCAGAGCCCCAATCCGTTACAAAGGCATAATTGCCGGAAAGGACGACGCCAAAAGCTTCGCTAGGCGTATCATAGGAGCCCGCAAGGGTGGGGTTGGCCACATTGGATATATCGATGATCTGAAGAAGACCTGCAGTATAATCCGCCACATAAGCATAATTGCCGGAAAGGGCAATGTCATAAGCATTACCAGGCGTATCATAGGAGCCAGCAAGCGTGAGGTTGGCCACATTGGATATATCGATGATCTGAAGACCGGAAGTCCAATCCGCCACATAGGCATAACTGCCGGAAACGGCGACACCAGCAGCATCGGCAGGTGTATAACTTCCCACCAATTGGGGACACAGAGACTGTCCCTGCACCGGTTCAGGCAGCAGCATAATTCCCGCCAGCAACGCTCCTGGAAGAGCTCCTCCCCCATGTCTGCTCACTGCTGCTATGGCAGACATCTGAAAAACAACAGTTGCTTTGAACGCGGTCGGACCCAGCGTTCCTTTCATCGTTGCGATGGCATCAGAGACGCTGTTTTGGTTGGATCCCCACGATCTACCAGCTGATATGAGCAAACCTCCAAGAACACAAGCCGCAATTCTCTTTCCCCAGGAAGCGCGATCTGACGTCAAAGGAGTGGCTCGATTAGGAGCCCCGAATTCCAGGCTATTTGCCACGTAGATCAGGTTCTCATGGGCTACATGATCATAGCTACTACCAAAGAGTCCTGTGTTATAGCGGATATAGGTGGTTTGGTAGCTTTCCGGATCTTCGAGTTTCCAAAACACTCCATAATCCTCTCTCAGCTGATCAAAGAGTTTGTCCTTTGTCTCAAAAGTG
>JAAKFP010000253.1 GCA_011065005.1 Chlamydiota bacterium
TAACGGAAGTGTCTCCTCTATCTCCAATTGTCAATCTGTTTGGCTTTGGATTCTGACCACCGTAAACGTGTTTCTCTATTTCTGAGTGAAACCGATCTCTTTGCTCTGCATCTTTGGGGAATTCAGTCATTTCAGGGATGCGATCTTTTCCTCCAGTTGTTTTAGTAAAAAAGAAAGTCCAATTATCGAAAACCCGCTTCCATTCATTTTCCTCAAGGCATCCCTTAACTAATTCCTTGTACTGTTGGGGACAATCCTCGCCGGCGTCAGGCATTGCCTCGAGATAGCCCTTTGTCTTTAAGAAGACATCCTGCAGTTTTGATATCCACTCTGATACGGGAACATCGTCAAGAGAGAAAGCAGTCAGGGCTGCCGAGGAGAGTGTGCCCAAAGCACCCGTCAAGCTAGGATTTGTGAGAAAGCCGGCATTTAAAGATGTAGCAATCAACTCTTGGCAATTCCTCTCCCCTGGGTATAGCCATCCGAATATCATACCTCGCATGGAACCGCCACACCCTGTGGCATCAGGATTATACGAGATATATTTATTCCAGTGCGTTGGGTCGTTCTCGATAAGTCGGCAAGTCTTGCGAGTTGAATTTCCAAACCAACGCTTGTTTGTCAACTCAACGTCATATTCTCTAAGTGTTTTTACATGTGCTTCTGCTATTGCATTTACTGTTTGTTGGGGGGTCGGTGTTTTTGTTGTCTTAAGCAAATTTACGATTGTCTGTGCTTGCATGAAATGTAAAATAGTATCATCGGAAATAACCCACTCTTGTTTCCCCGTAGAGTTTCGAAAACGGATATTGCGATAGTTGCCCTGAAATCTCTCACTTAGAACGGTGAAAATATAGGCAGTATCTCCGCGTAATTCCCAGGGAGATATTAGGCCGCTGTGTTGTGGATTGTGGCCTGATCCGAAGCCTAATGTATCACCCACAGCACCAAGGGCTAGGGATCCCAGAGCGCGCTGTGCAATTTGGTCCGTCCTTTGGTCTTTATTGTTCGATATTTTAGAAAAAAACCGTTGCAACAACAAGCGCCATTTACTGCTACTTCCCTCAGCTGCTAAACAATGATTCTCCATATTAGTCATAAAACTGCCCTTTATTCTTGCTTCAACTTTTCCCCGGGAACGGGATTTTAGACGAGGATCAAATTCGCTCTTTATCCAAGAACTCGTTAGAAACCCCGACCTTGTCCTAATTAACCATTCTGCCATTAGTATGTTAAGATTGTGTAAAGATTCAAACGGGGTCTGGAAACGGGGTCAAAACGGGGTCAAACCTGACAAGAGTATAAAGATTACCTCGTGGTTTATAGGTTGCCTGCGTAATGATGGTCTTAGTGCTGTGAGGCATTGTGTAAAACTCCAATTTTGTCCCCTCAGCATGATGACAGAAGTTATTCCCCACGCTTACCCACTTGTGAAAATTCTCAATCCGTGATTCCGAAGTCCGTAGCACATTATCTGTTCGGGCTTTGACGGTCGCATGCAGTCCTCGGTTCGCCAAAGCTTGAGATAATCTCTCGGCGAAGCTGGGCCTGCCATCATTTGACAAAGCAGCTTCACATGACATTAAGCTAACAACAATAGGGTTCTTTTCTGTTGTTTCAAGTTTTGAACAGCTCCGAGAGAGAAACTCAGCAAACTGGCCGGCTGTCCATTTCGTTTTGCCAACAACCTTCTCGTCTATGAAAGAAAAATCATCTGAGGAGATATCATCCGCTCCGCTACGAGAATGTCCAGTGATATAGACACGCACAGGAGAGCGGGTATCTATAAAATTTGGATCACTATCCACGGTTGTAAGGTCTTTTCCACGGAGTTCAATGATCCGGCTCTCTAGCCGTTGCTTTTCAGCTTTCCTTGCCATCCCTTGCGCCGAACGCCCGCTACCTAAGTTAAGAATCAACTGTTTTGAATAGGGCGAAAAACCTCTTCCAAAAATATTATTAATATCATAAGAGGCGATGGTTGTGATCAAAGATTGATCAGGATTGATCCGTAAAAGATCTTTCTTTTCTAATTCAGAGCTTTTCCCAGTTTTTTGATAAAATCCAAAAGACCCGTCTTTTCTTTGACTCTCCCACACAAAAAACTGATCTGACTCCACACGACCACTTTCGATTCGTTTTCTAACTTCCTCTTTTGATTGAACCCAATGACCATGTTTTCTCAAGTAGTCTATCTGTAGGTCTAACAAACTCTTTTTTGGATCTTTTAAGATCACCTCCAGATCTACATTTGGATGTTTCACAACGTCTCTATTTAATCCCTTTAGAAAGCAATTGACTTTGACTGTACCGTCGGTTTGTGGTCGAGTGCAGAGAACCATTGCGCCTGGTGGCAAGTCAACACCTTTTATAAATATCTCTCCTTTGTCCTGATGCAAAATCACTGAGACTAATTCTTGTTGTGCTGAAGGCAAAGATTGAAGAGCTTCTCTAAGAGAATCTAGAGAAGCGACTGTTCTTGGTTTTATTTTTTCTACTTCCGTTACCCCAGTATCTAACTTTTGACAGAATTCATATCGATCTCCTTCAGTCTTCCAATAGCCATATTCACCGGGTTTAGCTCGATCAGATCTGAGATGTTCCATGAACCTCTCTTTTTCTTCTGGAGGCAGTTCATGCGATTCACCTTCACTGTCAGAAGAAAAATCAAACTCAGCTGCTGAATTCTGATACTTTGCCTTTTTCTGGAGAAGGAGCAAGAAGCTATATAGCATCCGATACTGTTCAAATTTCATGATCGCGCGATTTCTTCCGTGAGGAGGGGAGCGCATTTGCCATACAAGGTCGGCTATGTCAACTCCAATGCATTTTTTCTTCTCTAAAGCGAGCCTGTATAACTTGAAGAGGGTATAGCAAGCAACAAAGGCGCCGCTTCTACCGACTCCAGCGCTGCAGTGGGCAATAAACGGCCCCTTGGCACTGTCATGCATCCTTTCTAGCTCCTCACAGGTACGATAGATTACCTCTAGATCAGGGATAGCATCATGATCTGGCCAGTTTTGGATATGCAGATGGTTGATGCTCCGCGTCTCAGTCATCCCACCTGCCTTTTTTCTCTCTAATTTTAACTTGAGAGTGCGGAGAGATGGAGGTGCTCCTTCCAGAGGTGGTTGATCAACACCTTCCATCTCATTTATGACGGTTAAATCTTTAGTGATAATAAATTTCTCGTTGGGTTTAGGTGGCCAATATTGAAAACACTTTTCTTTATATCCACGATGTAGATGCCTTACTTCAAATACGTATTTATCTAGCGGGTGATACTCAATTATATTTGGTTCCGTCAGATTTGTTGCCATCACAATCGTATCAGCTTCTGAGTGCCAGACCATTTCCCAAAAATCTTCTAGAGTGTCGAGGGTAGGTCCTTGGGTAAGGATGGAAAGGCCATTTAGCATAACAGAAGCGTTAATATAGGGGACTGTTGGCATCGTAAAGGCATTTTCAGCAAATGGATAGAACAGTTCTCTAGGATAGCGGTCTTTTCTTTGATCTCTTATTTTACAAAAGGGACTCTTTTCATGAGACGACCATTTTTCTATAGACTCACTACCCTTTTGTAGTTTCTCGAAATCAAGAAAGCCATGTTCTTTTTCATAGGAAGGCATTACGATATGTAACTCTTTGCCTTCTTCGAGGTAAGGCTTTTGCTCAAACCAAGCGACTGGCCTCTCTTTTTGCGGATCCATAAGATGACTTATTACATCGTCTTCTATCGAGAAATCTCTAGCATTTTCCTGTTTATCATGCACCACTCTCCTGGTTCGCAGGTCAGGTGCCTGATTTCGATCTGTTATGGCCTTCATAGCCGCGGAAAATTGAGCTTCTAGGATCTTCATAACCGCGACTATTGTACCTAAGTTATCGTCCGGAGCCACTCCCGGCAAGGGGTGGTTATTAAACTGTTCGGGCAGAGGAAATCCACTTGCTTCCATAATCTCTCCTTACATTAAGTTGTTATACTAAATTATAAAATTTAAAAACAAGTTATAACAAAAAAAAGGTTTTATTGTAAAGAAAAAAGAATATTAAAAACGATATTTTGTAGGCGTTCAGACAATGCCGTCAACTTAAACGGGTCATCACAAAAACGTGTACCCTGAGAGTTTACGGTTAACAATAAATTTGGGAGTACGGTGACAAGTCCTTGCAGTTCTACATAAGTTTTTCTGACAAAAATATCTTCTTCTACGGTCTTATTTGTGCACCTGAAAGAAATGTA
>JAAKFP010000254.1 GCA_011065005.1 Chlamydiota bacterium
CGCCTAATAATTCACCCTTCTTTATTCTCAAAGTTTAGAAAAGGAAGAGGATATCAATATTAATTTTTGTCGAGAAAAACTTATGTAGAACTGCAAGGACAAGTCCCCGTACTCCCAAACTCTTCGCGATCTTCCGTAAAATTTCTGCAATTTTGCCCAAAATTTATCATTCCTTAATAAATTCTTTATTAATCTTTAACTTGAATTTTGTAGAATTTGCTGTTAAACTTATTAACCTAAAAAAGGAGTTTAATTATGTCAATCGAAGCATCTAGTTCATTTGGTGGCTATGTAGATAGTGCGATGCAAATCGCACCCTATGTAGCTGAAAAAACAGCAAATTTGTATGAAAAAGCCTCTCATCCCGGCGAAACACAAAAAAGTGTCCAAGCGGGTATCCGTTCCATGATAGGAATTGCGTCCATCTATTTCTCACCCGGTGCAGCCGTTGTTGGCGCGCTAGCGGCAAGCTATAAACCTGATGCAGTGACGAGCGGATGTCAATTTGCAGAAGGAGCCATTACAGGTTTTTGGAATAAACTGCCCTTTAGAGTAAAACTCCTCTTGTCTGCTGGCGGAATCACTACAGTAGCAATATATGATCCTACAACGATCTTCAAAGGTCTAAGCATTCTATTTGCCGGTAAACTTGGAGCTGAACTTGGCGTGCGTAACTTTAGAAAAGAAAACGTTGCCGCCGAAGTCAAGAAAATTGAAGAGCAACACCCAGTGGAAGATTTATGAAAACAGCTTAAAGACAGTTTTACAGACTTTTTTCACGAATTTTGATTGCATCTTACCCATCATCCATGTTTCTGCTGCTCTCTTGGAAAGAAAGCCCATTGTGGGAAAAGAATGCTGACAGAACATAATGTCATAGATTCGTATTTTCTTTTGTATTGCTAAGGCCCACTCATTAATCATCTCTCCGGAACCTTCTCCTATGATGCTGACCCCATAAATTTTACCCCTTGAGCTGGCAAACACTTTCACAAACCCTACGGCAACCTCTTCAGCGATTGCCACACCATAGTCCTCATACTTGGTGACAATGGTTTCATAGGAAATATTGCGGCTCTTAAGTTCCTTTTCCCTCATTCCCACACAGGAAACCTGCGGTTCGGTAAAAACTGTCCATGGAACAATATATTTTTCAAACGCTTTTTTAAAGGGCCAAGGGTTCATGGAGTTGATGAGAGCTATCATTCCTTGATGCATGGCGGCGTGTGTAAGAAGAAAATTCCCGTTGCAGTCCCCTACAGCGTAAATATTGCGTTGAGTTGTCTGTAGATAGCGGTTCACTTCAATGCCGCCTTTTCCATATCGAACTCCAGCATTTTCGAGGTTAAGGGAAGTGAGATCTATTTTTCGCCCTGCAGCAACGAGAAGCTTTTCCGAGACAATCTCCACTCCATCTTCTGTTGCTAAAGCGATGTTGTCCCCTCTCTTTTCAACTTTTACGATGGATTTCCCATTATGAACTTTAATCCCCTCTTTTTCAAAAACGTCTTGTAAGATAGAACCAGCTTCAGGATCTCCTACCGGCACCAAATAAGAATCCATATGGATGACCGTACATTTTGTTCCGAATCTGCTGAACGCTTGTGCCATTTCGGTTCCTATCGCTCCGCCACCAAGAACTGTCATACTTTTGGGGATTTCATTGAGTCCGAAAAGATTTTTGTTGGTCAAAATATCGACAGTATCAATTCCTGGTATGGGAGGAATTGCCGGTTCCGTGCCAGTAGCAAGAAAAATGCATTTTGCAGAAACCTTTCTCCCTCCGACCTCTACAGTATGATTGTCAATAAAAGAAGCGTGCCCCTCACCAAGAATGAGGTCGACCTTTTTAAACATTTTTGAGGTTTTGGTGTCTCCAACAAGCTCAACATAGTCACGTATCTTCTGAAAAGGACTCGCAGCTGTGGGATCTAGCGAAATTTCTTTGCCCTCAAATTTAATCTTATTAACCCTTGCCATTTTGAGGAGAGCCTTACTTGGAACGCAACCAACGTTCATACACTCCCCACCGATTTTGTCCTTCTCAATGCCACAGACTTTAAGGCCCATCTCCGAAGCCATGATAGACACAGCCATCCCAGCAGGTCCTAACCCTATACAGATAATGTCATAATCATACTTCATAAAGCAGCTCCTCTTCTAAGGATAACATTTTAAAGATTCCTCCAAAGAAGTGCAATAAGAATGGAGGAACTTTAGGTTCCTATTAATTTTGCATTTCATTTATACTTATTTTTTTGAGTTTTAAGTTGTTTCCAAAATGAGCGTACGCGACATTATCATTCTAGGTTGTTCTAGTCAGCAGCCTACACGATTCCGCAACCATGGGGCCTACCTTTTCCGATGGAACAATGAAGGCTTATTGTTCGATCCGGGTGAGGGAACGCAGCGGCAGTTTATCTTCGCAAATGTTGCTCCAACGGTGATTTCACGAATCTTTATTTCCCATTTTCACGGCGATCACTGCTTAGGCCTTCCCTCTATTCTGATGCGTCTCAACCTCGACAAGGTACAACACACGATCCACTGCTACTATCCCGCAAGTGGTCGAAAGTACTTCAAACGCCTACGCTACGGCACAATCTACCACGAAAATATCAAGGTCGTCGAACACCCTGTCTCAAAACCGGGTCTTGTCCATGATGATGGAAGATTCAAAATTGAAGCAGCATTTCTTGAACACGGCATAGAAACCATCGGCTGGAGAATTACCGAACCCGACACAAGAAAATTCGATCAAAGCAAGCTAAAAGCTTTTGGCGTCAAGGGCCCCATGGTTAGAGAGCTTCAGAAAAAGGGAAAGCTCGTCGTCGATGGCAAAGAGGTTCATCTCGATGACGTCAGCTGGATACGACCCGGAGACAGCATTGCTGTTGTCATCGACACCAGATACTGTCAAAATGCAGTCGACATCGCCAAAGGAGCAAGAGTACTCCTCTGTGAAAGCACCTATTTGGAAGACCATGCCCTCCTTGCGAAAAAGCACTTCCACCTGACTGCCAAACAAGCAGCAACTCTCGCAAAAGAAGCTGGAGCGCAACAGCTGATCCTCACACACTTTTCTGCTCGGTATCAAAACAGCAAAGGGTTCGAAGAAGAGGCTAAGGAGATCTTCCCCAATACCTATATTGGCGATGACCTCAAAACTTTTCCTTTTAAGAAATAGTTTGTACTGGACAGAAAATTTCCTGTTCTGTAAAGAACTATTTGAATATTATTATAACCATAAGTTAGGAGTCCCTTTGTGTATATCTCAGCTTGTTATCGATTTATAAAGCACCTAAAAATTACGAAACACGCTTCAGAGCATACAGTGCGCAATTATGCCATCGACATGAATGCTCTAAAAATCTATTTGGAAAAAGAGTGGTTAACAAACTATAAAAGTGACGAACTTCCCGACAAGATCCACTACAACACACCTTACGAAAAGCGCTGGACAGGAAAAGACGACCTCCTCCCCATAGCAAAGATCGACCGTAAATGCATCCGCGGTTTTCTAGCGTACCTCAACACCAACCACTGCAGCAAGAGAACAATTGTCCGCAAACTCTCTTCCCTTCGAACATTCTTCAAATGGGCATTTTCCGAAGGTCTCATCAAAATTAACCCTACCGAAGAGTTGGAAAGTCCAAAAATCGAGAAAAGAATTCCCTATTCCCTAAATTTTAGTGAAATTCAGAAGCTCTTTGATCAACCCGACACAGACACCTATCTCGGGTTTCGAGATCGCTCCATCATGGAGCTGTTCTACAGCTCTGGACTGCGTGTGAGTGAACTTGTTGCTCTGAACCGTTCAAACTTTGACCCCAAATCCCTTCTCCTGAAAGTTCGTGGGAAAGGGAAAAAAGAACGTATCGTCCCGATCACAAAAAATGCCGCAAATTGGATACAATCCTACTTAAACCACCCTGAAAGGCACCGTGAAATTGAAGGCCATCTCCCCGAGAACGATCCGGAAGCGATCTTCCTCAACAAGCTTGGAACACGACTAACCACTCGCTCTGTAGATCGAAAATTCGACAAATACCTTACCATCAGCGGTTTAGCTAGAAAGGTCACCCCACACACCATCAGACATACCATCGCTACCCACTGGCTGGAAAATGGTATGGACCTCAAAACCATCCAAGAAATCCTAGGGCATCGCTCTCTCTCCACAACCACCATCTACACCCAGGTCAATAC
>JAAKFP010000255.1 GCA_011065005.1 Chlamydiota bacterium
GATTATCGGCGCTGCAATAAAGGTGCATAGGACGATAGGTCCAGGCTTATTAGAATCAATCTATGAAGAATGCCTGGCTAAAGAATTCGAACTGCAAGGAATTCAATTCGAAAGACAAAAGTCTCTACCCGTTTTCTATGAAGGAATAAAATTAAATTGTAAATATCGTTTCGATTTTTTAGTTGAACGGGAAGTGGTTGTAGAACTTAAATGTACCGATATGATCCCTCCCATTTTTTGCTCTCAAGTGTTAACCTATCTACGTCTACTCAATCGAAAAATTGGGCTGATCATCAATTTCAACATACCTGTACTCCATGAAGGGGTTAAACGAATCATTAACAATTACTATAATCCTCTCCAAAATATCTAATCCTTCTCTTTTTTCTCTGCGTCTCTGCTTCTCTGTGTTTTATTTTTTCCCTTCTCTTTTTTCTCTGCTTCTCTGCGTCTCTGTGTTTAATTTGCTTCCTCTTTTACCTTCCCTCTCTCTTTTACCTCTCCTCATAGTCGCTGATCTTGCGGATAACATTCCAGGTGCGTGCTCGTGAGTAGGAAAAGAGATGCTCCTCAGGAATATCTCCCCGAAGAAGAATAGCAAGGCGCCTTTTGTTTTCGCGGCCAAGAAACGCTTTTGTAATCACAAGAAATTCGGAATAGGATAAACTCCGAACCCCCTGTTTTCTTTGATCTATCCAGTCGAAGTCTCCATCATACTCGAAGGCCAACGTATTCAACAACGCACCCATCTCTTTAATATTTTTTGCAGGCTCTTCAAGTTTTTGTAATAAGGTCTCTTTTATGCTATGAAATTTCTCTTCGGTAAGTTCTGTTTTTCCGACCTCTTGGAGGTAACCTTCAATAAAGGCTTCAAATCGTGAAAGTAGGTCCCGGGTATCGTGCGTGTTCGACTGCACAGCAAACAGATTAAAAAGCTTTCCTTCGATTTCTTCAGAAAAACTGTCTACCATATAACCGGTCTGTTGTTTTGTTCGGAGGGTGTTAAAGAACGGCGCTTTGATCGCTTGCATGAGAATTTGCTGTGCTGCCCGTTCCTTAAAAGTGAAGGTGTTGTTCTCAATAGCCAGGAGCACTGCGTTCCCTTGAACTTGTGCTCTGGATTCTAAAAAATGAGGTCCTTGGTCCTGGGGAAGAACGATGACAGCATTGTGTCTGTGTTGTTCCTTGGGGTACGTTCCTCGGTTGAATGATGTAAGAAGTTTGCTAGCAACACTCTCTGCCTGAGCTTTGGTTATGTTGCCATACAACATCCCTTCGACATATGTTTGATCAAAAAGCTGCATTGCATATTCTTGAAAGCTCTTAAATGATACTTTCCGTATTGCAACAGCTTTTTCCCTTTCGGTGACAAAATCCTGATAAAGAACAGATTTAAACAGTTCTACCGATTGTTCAAGGGGACTTTCTTTGGCGAAATTCAGATACTTCCGTAGCAGCGACTCTTTAAAGATCTTGAATTTCTCCATCGATGGCGATAGTGTTTCCACTGTCTTCAGGATCTCTTCGAGAAGGAGGTTGGCATTTTCACTATAGCCCTCAACCTGAATTTTGACTCCATTATTTTCACGCTTAATATTGTACTCCAACCCAGCAACTTTTGCGGGATAGCTGAACTTATTCAAAGCGTCTTTAAGGAACTTTACATATAAATCACCCAAAACAATTTTCGAGGGATCATCCATCGCTATATGCGGTGTTCGTACCTGAATATGCCAGCTGATTTTTGGGATCAGGTATGTGGCGTCTTGAGCAAAATAGATCTGCAAGCCCTCGTTGTCAATGATACGGTCCGCTTTAGGAACAAGTTTGTTGATTGAGGTGTCATTCTGCTTTACCAACCGTAAATCTTGGGGAATGAAAGCGTTCTCTGCAGGAAGGTCAATTTCATCATGTGGAGTGATATTTTTCCACTTGGTGATGAGCTCTTTGGAAATAGGCTTGATCGCATATTCTACATTCAACCACTTTTCCTTGTGGTCGTTCTTTACAGCCGTTTGCTTTGAGGGGGCCATAATAATGTATCTGGCATTCTGAGGGGTGAGGTAGTTCAAAATCTCCGCGACACTTTCGGGATCAAACCTTTGAATGATCTTCGTGTGTTCCGGATACGTGCTGAGATCCTCATCATGAATTTCATAACCATGCTTTAACAGCATCCAAAATTCATTCTCTTTCGATTG
The DNA here is from genome assembly GCA_011065005.1 of Chlamydiota bacterium. GTDB lineage: Bacteria > Chlamydiota > Chlamydiia > Chlamydiales > Waddliaceae > JAAKFP01. Next base: position 2,202 of record JAAKFP010000255.1, read on the forward strand.
GTACTGATACTCGATCGTAGCCATCTTTTTGAGTTCATCGAAGAGGTAGGGAAGGGCTCCTTGATCCTTGAAATTGTGTATCGCTTGGAAACATCGCGTGATGACCTGGTCGACATCTCTCAAGCCCTGCTCCGTGAGTTCGATTTGGAGGAAAAATAATTCGAGGTTGTCTCCAAGTTCTGTTGCTCCGCATGCCAACGTCTCTGCCAGTTTTTCCCGTTTTAATTGGGCCAATAAGCTCTTGTTTCCCTCGTGACCTAACACGTGGCAGACGATCTGATTGGGTTGGGTTTCCTTCATTTCGGCAAACTTTGTGGGAAGCTCCCAAACTAACGTGAGAGTGCGAGTGTCTTTTATGGGTTCGACGAAAACATATTTTCCTTCGAGATCTGAGGAGAAAGCGGTCGTTTCAATTTTGAAAGGTTCTAGATTTTTGTTTGGAATGCCAGAAAACTCTTTCATAACTTGTTTGCGGATCTCTTCCAATGGTAGCGATGAGAAAATAAAAAGGCGCATAAGATTTGCGCTATAGTGCTGCTGATACCAATTCTCTAACGTTTGCCGAGAAACATTTGAAAGAGATTCACTGTTTCCCATATTGAAGCTGTGATATGGGTGATTGGGGTCGACGAGTTCTTTGAGAACATATAACAGGCGAATCTCATCCTGCTCTAGATTCTTTGCATATTCCTGATCAATAGCGTGCAATTCTCGCGATACTCCAGAAGGGTTGAAGAGGGGCTCCTTGAAAAAGCTAGAAAACCGTGCTACAGCTTTTTCCAAGGCATCATTGTTAATGGTGAAAATAAAATTCGTCGTGGTATTCGTCGTAAATGCGTTGGTTTGGCCGCCATGTTCGCTGATATACTTTCCATATTCCGATTCCATAGGATATTTCTTCGTGCCCAAAAACAGCATGTGCTCAAGGAAATGCGCAATACCGGGGTGTTCCTCATAATCTTGCCAGCTGCCTGCTTTTACCGACATCATCGCTCCAGACAGGTGGGTTTCGGGGTCGGAGACCATATAGACTTCGAGGTCGTTATCTAACCGGATTTTTTGCGTATCCCTTTGAGAAATAGCGGGTGTGAGTATGGGTAGTTTCGCATGGTCTTCGATGATCCTATAGCCTTCTTCTGTGGGAGTTGACGTATACCCCTTGGGGATAAAAGATAGGAAAATGAGACAACAGGATAGAAACGTTTTTTGCATCATAGCTAACCCCTAATATTGGTTTTAGATAACTATAGATATTAGAGGAAACAGGGGATATGATTAAAGGGAAAAATTAACCACAGATGCACACAGATGAAACACAGATATACGTGGAATCACGGAAATGAGAGCAAAAAACACGCCTTAAGATTTACTGTTCAAACATAAACATTCCAATTTCTTTTCCTTTCCCAGCATGTCCTCTCTTATCATTAGAATCAGATATAGCAACTAATTCGCCTTCATTTTTGAAGGCTTTATTTGGAGGCGGAGATTCAGGAATGTTAAGAGGTTTAGTTTCTTTTGGTTGAGAATAATTAGTAGGTATTGTTGCTATCGAGCGTGAAAAAACTCGTTGTACCGGTGAAGTTGGATGATCAGGTGATGATGGATCACGAAACGAGGGCGTTCCAGCAGTATGATATGAGTCTATTGTTGGAAATGACATTTTTATTATCCTTAATTAAATGATTAAAAAGGAGAATAATAGAAGAAGAGAATATTTAATATCAAGAGTTTATGTTGCGGATTTAGGGTTAACGCATTAAAATTCTTGTAACTATTCAGGTCACTATTTCTGGGACGATGGCCCCAGCCAAAAATGGGAAAAATCAAAGGGCCGAAGGTCTGAAAGTGGATAGCCCAGCGGGAGTTTACAAGATAATTTTAAAAATGACTCTAAGTTGCTTTATATGAGTTGTGTAGGTGTGATATGTTGTATTACCCTGCAAGAACTTGGGCTACCTCAAGTGCGTCTGCTAT
>JAAKFP010000256.1 GCA_011065005.1 Chlamydiota bacterium
GTTTTTATGCTTTCTAGCTCATCTCTTAAGCGGGCTATTTCTCTATCCTTGTCTCCCAAGCTTGTTGTGCTACCAGTTCTTATGCTTTCTAGCTCATCTCTTAAGCGGGCTATTTCTCTATCTTTGTCTCCCAAGCTTGTTGTGCTACCTGCTTTGGTGCTTTTTAGTTCACCTCTTAAGCGGGCTATTTCTCTATCCTTGTCTCCCAAGCTTGTTGTGCTACCAGTTCTTATGCTTTCTAGCTCATCTCTTAAGCGGGCTATTTCTCTATCCTTGTCTCCCAAGCTCGTTGTGCTACCTGCTTTGGTGCTTTTTAGTTCACCTCTTAAGCGGGTTATCTCTTTATCCTTGTCTCCCAAGCTTGTTGTGCTGCTCGTTCTTGTGCTTTTTAGCTCATCTCTTAAGCGGGCTATTTCTCTATCCTTGTCTCCCAAGCTCGTTGTGCTACCTGCTTTGGTGCTTTTTAGTTCACCTCTTAACCGCTCTATCCCTCTATTTTTTTCTTCTCTATGCAATAGCTCGTTATGTGCTTGTCTTCTGATGTAAAAATAACTGAGCGCGAATACCGAGATGGTTCCAACGCACACTAAAGCAACGCTAATCATCTGGAAACTAGTTAGGGGCATAGGCAAACTCAATGGTGAGATAAGGTGTGAAGCTACAAAAGCTACCCCACCAATTAAAACAAAAGCGGCAGCAATGGCTAAGCAAACTCTAATCGCCAGGTTTGCGCTTTTGGTAGAGCTATCGGGAGGGATTTCTCCATGTGATAGTGCTGAAGAGCTTGTTAAAGGTAAATGGATTGTCATAAATAATTATCTCCAGTTAATTTTTTGTTGAGTCCAGGCTATATTTTTCTTGATCCAGGAAGCCTTAAACTTCGATCTTTTTTCACATCGCGCCCTTATGTCAAGTTGACCCAAAAGGTTAAAGGAATGGTTAATAACGTGTAAAGAAAAAAACATTAAAACGGATCAGTTTAAACTCTCTCTCTACTTAGCTAAGGAGACTAGACAAAATAACATTTCAATTTTAAAGAAAATATGATTAGGTTGGAGGATGATAAATAAAATCTCCCAAATCAACATTTTGCGCGAAAAATTTACAGCACTGCAACCATTATTGAACGAACGATCAATACGGATATGGTGTGCTACGGAAGCAAAAGCGATTGGAGCTGGCGGTAAAGCCATGATACATAAAGCAACAGGCGTATCCTGGCCCACCATTACGAAAGGCTTGAGGGAGCTTGGCTTGAGTTTCTAAATTATTCACCAGGGTCTGGCGCAACCTCTTGGCCCACAGTGAATTAAGTTTTTGATATCTGTTCCATACAGAAACTGTTGTATGGGTATTTGCAATGCGCCGAGTCCGTCGGCTCTAGACGAAGGCCGAAGCTTTTCAGGAAGAAACGAGTAAGCCCCTTTTTGTTTCCGTAGCAGTAGGGGGGCAGATCGGTAGCATTCTTGGAGCAAGAAAACTGTCGCAGTTGGCTTTAAGGAGGTGTACAGCTACAATTGTCCTTTTTGTTGCAGTACGTACTCTTTTGAGATTATGGGGCCCCTAGTTCGCTGATGTGATTCATAAAAGTACCGCGCTGTTTTGGTTGTCAACGAGTTGCGGTCGCATCAGCGACATTTTTTCAAATCTTTTTTTGTCCAGTGTAGGAGCAATTTCGAAATGTCCCCTTGATAAAATTTTTCTTATGATTGTCCCAAATATGGATTCAATCATAAGGAGACAAAAAATATTTGTTGCTTTATCTTCGATTATGCAATAGTTAGCCGTAATGCTAATCAAAGGAGGCACATCAATGGTCATTTTATCTTTACTGTATACTAGCCCAACAGTCGTTACGCAACGTGGTCAGATTCCCACAGAGACTTTATCCAAGGCGGTATTAAGAAAACAAGCTGATGGACTTTAATAATGACCCCTAACGGTTCGGGTGAAGAGTGCCGAGTTTTTAATGATGAAGAGAGCTTAAGGTGGAAGATATGTCTAACTCTCTAAATGACGGTCGGCTTAAGTCACACTGGGAAGCACACCGCATCATCGTAAAAAATGGAGGCAAGCCACTTCAAGAACCAAAGAATATTCCCAATGATTGGGTGATAGAGGTGATTGACCAGAATGGAATGGCCTTATCACATAAAGCAACACTGTATGGAATCAAGTACAGTAATCCAAATAACGAAGAAGAGTTCATCAAGATAATGCCCGGAAATACGAGTTATGTTGATGAACGTTATCATGAACCTTACGTGATCTATCACCACCCAACTCCTTTGATCGGGAAGGAATTTAAGAATAAGATTTACTTCGATCGAAATGACAGTAAACATATGGATATCCTTCTTGACCTCAAAAAAATTTATAACCTTCGTGAGAGGGCTGCAACAGCCGGAACTATATTGGAAAAATATTGGTTCACGTTTGAGGATATTATTTTTGTTCGGAAAACTCTCGAATTTAAACCAATACCAAAAAACTTATTGCAACATATCAAAACCATTCTTTGCGAATGCCACCAAATTGCTTTATCGGACACACAAGGGGGAGTCAAGTTTTGTACTCCTAACCATCATGAGGGTGTCCGCGTAGCGCATCATATTTCAAAAAGCGAAGGGGTTTTCGTAAAAGTTAGATCCGTCCGCGGATATCATACCTTGGCAGGAGAAACTCGACGGCATAACGATGATGACGCCCACATTTACAACATTCATGAAGTGCTCCAAGAGCACCTGGACTGGTATTTGCCTCATTGTAAAAAATTCTATCGACTCAAAAAGTTTGACTATAACAAAGCGAAAATGACCGGGGAATATTTTGCTGAAGAAGGAAAAAAATCAGCTTATGTACAAGGAAAAAACAATGGATGAAAACTCTGTAAAAATTCGACTTATTCCTGAGCTTGAAGAAATCTCTGATTCAGATTTTCAAGAGCGTGTTTGGGTGGACAATTCGGTTCCTGGCAAACGAAGCTCCTATGATGAGTGTATCGAAGAATTTATGGAAATATCCCGTTCTTTGTTAGCAGAGCTAGATGAAAATGAACCAGAGCCACCAGAAACAAGGGCATTAAGAGAACTCTATCACCACATTAAAGAATTTCATATGAACTTTGCATGCAAAGAGAATTTAGCGGATGATGAGAAGTCCCTTATTGTGCACCCAGAGTGGATAAAAATCCAAAAAGAGGCCGCTAGTTTGTTTCATTTTCTTAAACAGATGTATTAGGAGGTTTCATGATCAAGGCAGTAGACCTATTGAGAAAATTCATGTTTAGACATTTTCCTTTTTTTGCTTCTGCCGACACGCAAGATGAGATGTGGCGAAAAGATAAACTGACGCCAGGGCTTACTTGTGAAGATTGGATTTCTGACTTTTCTCATGATTGGCGGCGTTTGAGAGAAAAACTTCCTTTTAACAATAAGTTGAAAGAAATCGATGCTTTTCACGATGAATTGAGAAAATACTTAGAGTTAAGACTTACCGAGCTTCATAATCGTAACGTTGTCACGATGCATCGCAACATCTTAGATGACAGAATATGGAAAAAAATTCAAAGAGAAGCGAAGAGGATTGCTCTTCGTGAAAAAATTCCTTTCTACGTAAGAACGTCCGATTACTAGCTTGAGCTTACGAGTTAGAAATTTTTTACGTTAAAATTTTACTCCAAATGACAGGGGCCGAAATGACAGGGGCCGGGGTCTGTTGTGACACGAACTTCACCACCGTGAGCTGGTGAAGGTGCTGTGCGAAAGATGAGGGTAGGTCTAGGGCGTTAAATCTGTGCCCAAAATGCAATTCTAAACGATAATTGGTGCATTAATTTTTGTGCCACAATTTTAGAATTTTCTATAGACTAAAAGTTATCTGTAACGCTAAATTATTTATTCGATATTAACATACCTCCGTGTGTAAGATGACAGATAAAAAAGAAACACCTCGAGACTTTCGTCGAAAAATTAAACGTGCCGAAGAAAGTCGAGATTTATGGAAAGACAAACACCAAATAGTACAATACGAGCTAGAAATTCCTGTGTCCGCAAAGACGGCTAACAACTGCATATCCTTTTGGAAGTCCGCTAAGGAATCCTCTGTCAGACGAAAATATAATTACTATTTCAATAACTGTTCCACAGCTGTTTATGCT
>JAAKFP010000257.1 GCA_011065005.1 Chlamydiota bacterium
AGCGCTTCAGATGCGAGGCGCAAATTCGCAGACAACTTATTAGTTTTCAAGAATTTGCAACAAAGCAGATGAAGATGATGTGTTAGCAGAAATGCGGAAGTTATTTCTGCACGAGCCCTTAAGGGAGCCAGCTCTTCTTCTGACCAAGTGAAAAGTGTGCCTTGAATATTATTCCAGTATTGTGATAATTTGCTTGTTAGTTGTCCCGTTTGGCGGCTCCTTTTTTGATATTGCTGTATTGTTTGGTAATAATGCTTCGCAGCATATCAGAAAAGGGATTTTAACGATTGGATTATCGTAAAAAAGGCGAATAAAAACGCTGATTACTATGCGCTGTTCGAGGTAAGAAGATGTAATGCAATGTTTTTGTTATCTCGAAAAACTAGCGCAAATCAATAGCGTTGCAAAGCTGAAAGTTTTTGATAATTTTTCGGCGTAAGTCCAGTTTCTGAACAAGCATAATCCGAAAAATTATCAAAATTTTTTAGTTTTGCAATTCCCTCGACGATCTATGCGCCACAGAAAACGACGACCAAATCCTAGTTTAGATATTCCCTCCAAAGCGAATCGAGTCCTGAACCTGATACTCATAGGAATAATTTTAATCGTAATAAGAGTCTGGCACCTGGGCGTGATACAACACGAGGAGCGCCTAGAGGAATCTCGCAAACCTCAACGACGTGTTGTCGTTCAGCCAGCAAAACGTGGAACGATTCGAGATCGCTACAATTTGCCCTTAGCAATCAACAAAGTGAGGTATACCGCTACCCTTCTATATTCTCAGATTCGTCAAGTTCCCTCTATCGTCTGGGAAAAACAGAATGGACAACGGATGAAGCATTATAAACGTCGCGAATATATCACTGATCTCTCGCATCTGCTTGGAGAAGAGTTACACCTCGACCCCGAAAGGCTGGAAGATTTAATCCACGCAAAAGCATCATTCTACAATCATATCCCCTTTGTGATTAAAGATGACATCTCCGAAAAAGAGTATTATCGCCTCAAGATGCTGGAAAAAGACTGGTTGGGAATACACGTGCAATGTGCTCCTAAAAGGGATTACCCCATGGGAATGGTTGCTGGAGATATCATCGGATACACGGGAGCCATTAGCAGAGAAGAATATGAGACGATCATTCAAGAAATCAAAGCGCTGGAAACATTCCTCGAAGAAAGAGAAATTAGTGAAGAGTCTCCGCTGCCTCCGGAAATTCAATCTGTAGAGGAGGCAGAACGGCGTCTGCAGGATTTGATCGAACACGCCTATTCGATTAATGATTATGTTGGAAAAACCGGCATAGAAGAACGCTTTGAGGAAAACCTTCGTGGATATCTTGGAAAAAAAAGCTACTATTCTGATGCTAGAGGGAACTACTTGAGGGAGCTTCCAGAGGCAAAAGCAGCCCTTTCCGGGCAACGTATCCTACTAACCATTTCCTCGGAACTGCAAGAATTTGCGGAAAAACTCTTAATGATCAACGAAAAGATTCGTTCTCCGAGAGTCTCTGGAGTTGGTGAAGCCGACCAAGATAAACTATCAAAAAAACAACCATGGATCAAGGGGGGAGCGATTGTTGCTATGGATCCATTCAATGGAGACATTTTAGCATTGGCTTCTTATCCCCGCTTCGATCCCAATGATTTTATTGCCTCTGGCAATCCGGAAATCAGCAAACATAAAAATGATAACATCCGACGTTGGTTTGAAACCGAAGGTTACGTTGGGGAAATTTGGGACCAAAGACGCCCTTTAGAACGGGAACACTATGACGATGAAAAAAATGAGATCATGGAAGAGAAAATGTGGCTGACGTGGGAAAAGTATCTCGATTTTGCTCTGCCGGAGGGAAGTCCCGTTCGCGAAAAAATTAATCACCTTAAAACCGTAGGTAACGCTGTCCGTCTACAAAAAAACATCGAAAAAATCTTGGTGCTAACAGAACAAGAGAAAGCCTATCCGCTGTTCAACCTGCTCTACCGTGGAGAAAAACACAAACCCCACGGTCAGCGGTTGCCAGCTGTCGAGCAAGAAGCTCTCGCTGAGAACTTGAAAGAAAACACAGAACATGTTCTCGAAATAAAAAAGCACCTCGACATATACCTAGAGGCTATTCCAGAAAACTATGACAAAGTGCTACTCATTGATCTCTCCCGACTTGTCGTGAACGCCGATTTGATTCCTGATGAACTCCTTCAAGCCATCGAAAAGCAAACACTTTCCGAGTATCGAAACGCTTCCGCCGCATGGGTGACAGTAGAAAAATCTGCTCGGCAGATGTCAAAAGAGCTCTTTCGCGAGGTTCACTTCAAACCCTGGCGAAATGAAAATCAGAAAGAATTCCTCAAGCAAAAACGCGCTGAAGAAAAAGCTGCGGGAAAACGGTATGCAAAACCCTATATTGACCTGCTCGACCACCAAGAAAATGAAATGTTCGACACCTTTTGGGAAGAAAACCGGTGGAATATCATCGCAACATTTCTTACAGGACACTCTCACACCTCCCAACCCGAACTATTCCCCTATAACCAACATTTCCTCATCTGGAAAAAGGAACTTGAACAGGGAGCTCATCAGTCTGTTCCCTGGAGAACAGCTTACTTAACCCTCAAGGATGCTATCGATACCCTACCAGAACAGCTCACCATCTCCTACCTGAAATCCCTGCGAAGTTTTGAGGATTTGCATCGCCCCCTACTAGGAAAGTATCGCTATATACACAGGCTAGGGAATACACAAAAAGAAAAACACCTAGCCACCGCCTTCTATCCCTCGTACGGCTTTGGATACGCCCGCTCCCATGCCTACCGACAATCAGCAATTTCTGGTTCCATCTTCAAAATTATCACTGCCTACGAAAGCCTCATTCAGCGATACAATAAATTCGATGGCAAAGCCACAAACTTTTCCACTCTCAACCCCCTCGTTATTGTCGATGATACACACAAAAAGAAAAATGGTACTTTCATAGGCTACGATTCCAATGGAAAACCTATCCCCCAGCTATACAAGGGCGGTCGCATCCCTCGAAGCCATCGCAGCGGCATTGGAAAAGTCGACATGATCAAAGCACTAGAAGTGTCAAGCAATCCCTACTTTTCACTGCTGGCTGTTGACCACTTAAATAACCCAAACGATTTAGCAGAAGCAGCACGGCAGTTCTCTTATGGAAGCCGAACAGGTATTGACCTCCCCGCAGAAATTTGTGGTAGAGTTCCTCAAGACCTCGACTGCAACCGCAACGGCTTATACGCTATGGCCGTCGGGCAACACTCCCTAGTGGTAACACCACTGCAGACAGCTGTCATGCTCTCAGCCATTGCCAATAGGGGCAAAATCCTGAAACCCAAAATTGTGAATATGATCGTAGGGAAAAATGCAAAGCAACATGAGAATGACCAGAACAATCTAGTAACCAAACTCCCCACAGAAATAAAAAACGAAATCTTTATGCCCGCAGCAGTGCGCAACATTCTTCTCGAAGGAATGTATCGCGTAGTTGTTCGAGGGCAAGCATCCACATGGGGAAGCCTCTCTAGAATGTACCAGGAACATCCCGAAGCGATCAGCGATTACCTCGATTTAAAAGATCAACTTGTTGGTAAAAGCAGCACCGCAGAATCGATGGAACATTTAGACTTGGACCTTAACATCGGAACAAACCTCTACAACCATATTTGGTTTGGAGGAATTGTTTACGACCCCGACAAGTCTGACCCCTCCACCACCTTCGTCTTTCAAGATCGACTTGGAAAACCCGAACTCGTGGTCGTCGTTTACCTGCGCTTCGGCGCTTGGGGTAAAGATGCCGCCCCTCTCGCGGCCCAGGTCGCTCAAAAATGGCGCGAAATCAAAAAGAAAAACGCGGAAAAGTAACACCAAAGTCCTCAGACATATTTTCTTGGAAACATATCAACCTTCTCTTATCGCATTGTTTGGCAACAAACAATTTCCCACGAAGTGGGTAGAAAAACAAGTTGCAATTTCTGATTAATTTTAAGTAGTAGGTGTCAAGCCTGGCGGGAGTTTACAAGATATTTTTTTCGAATCTTTAAATTTACATACTAAACAACTTACATTCAGGATTATATAAAAAGTTTTTCAGGATTTTTTTGTATTACCCACCTTTTTTCTTATA
>JAAKFP010000258.1 GCA_011065005.1 Chlamydiota bacterium
TTGAAAATGATCTATAAGTGCAAGATTTTGGTTCATAACCGCTTACAATGGAGGGTCACATTCCCATACGGTGAAGGGGCCCTCCATTGTAAGCGGTTGTGGGCCAAAAGATTGTGCTTAGAGGTCGTTTTCAACTGCGTTTTCTAGGATAATACTAAGTTGTTAAAGGCTAACCTCCTACACACTTCTATATTACCAAAAAAATATTTTATTTGCAAATCGAAATTTGCTGATTAGAGCGAAATATTGACAACTGGCTATTTCATCGATTACATTGTACTTATCGATAATCTAACCAATTCAGAGGGGCTCCCATGCTGCCAATTGTCGCAAAGCTATACGTAGAAGCTGCTGTAGTAGGAATTATATGTATTATTTTCCTGTTACTGATGGTCGTTGCAGGAATTAGACAAATACTGAAAGATAGAGAATGAACCCATTTACCCTTTAGAAAACTATGACTGATTCCCCCAAACACATTTCTTTCGACAAGACTACCCAAAAGCACGTCGATATGTGGTTGCAGGCTGATATCGATGAAGAAACCAAAGCCACAATCAGGAACAACATCCAGAACGATCCTCAGGAGGTCATCAATGCTTTCTATTCCCAGCTGTCTTTTGGCACAGGCGGCCTACGCGGGCTAATGGGAATTGGCACGAACAGGATGAATCAGTACACCATCAGAATGGCCACACAAGGGTTAGTAAACTATCTATCTAAGCATCCTGAACCAAAACACGGTCATTCCGTATTTATCGGATACGATTGTCGCAATAATTCTCGATTCTTTGCCGAGGAGACTGCGAAGGTCCTTGCAGGAAATGAGATTCGTGTTTTTTTGTGCTCAGAGTTGAGACCTACCCCTTTCGTCTCTTTTGGATGCCGCTACAAACATTGTAGCGCCGCGATTATGATCACTGCTTCGCACAATCCACCGGAATACAATGGGTATAAGGTCTACTGGAGCGATGGTGGCCAGATTGTCCCTCCGCACGATAAAGGAATCATCGAAGAGGTAAGAAAGATCAAAGACCTTTCAATGGTAAAGTCGGTTAACGACCTCTCCTCCCCTCTCATTACAATAGTTGACGAAGATGTCGATGAAGCTTATTTACAAGCTATTGGAGCTTATGCTCTCTATCCCGAAGAAAACCGTCAATTTGGACAGACCCTAAACGTTGTCTATTCCAGTCTCCATGGAACAGGAATTACTTTGGTTCCGGATGCGTTAAAAAGCTGGGGATTTACCAACATCACAATAGTGGAAGAACAGAGTGTTCCTAATGGAAACTTTCCAACGGTAAAAAGCCCCAATCCAGAGGAACGATCGACTTTACAACTAGGAATCGAAACGCTGGAAAAGAAACAGGCAGATCTATTTATTGCAACTGATCCTGATGCGGACCGCGTTGGTATTGTCGTTAACCATATGGGAGAGGCTCTCATGCTCAATGGGAACCAGATCGCCTGCCTTTGCCTCTATCACATTTGTGAAGCTTTAACAAAACAAAACCGGATGCCTCGGAAGGTAGCATTTATCAAGACGATCGCAACAACTGAACTTTTCAAGACCATCGCCGAGACCTATGGAGCGGCTTGTTTTGATGTATTGACCGGATTCAAATACATCGCTGAATTGATGAACAAGTGGGAAGAAGAGCCTGATGGATATCACTATGTTTTTGGTGGCGAAGAGTCGTATGGATACCTCTTAGGAACCCATGCTCGAGACAAAGACGCAGTGATTTCTTCAGCATTAATCTGTGAAGTAGCCCTCCACGCTAAGAGGCAAGGAAAAACCTTGATCGACGTACTCTATGAAATCTATCAGAAGTTTGGCGTGTACTTTGAAAAGCTTGTTTTCATAAAATTTGAAGAAAGCAAAGAGGGAAAAGAGCAGATGGTTCGTGGAATGAAAAAGTTACGAGACAATCCCCCTAGAGAGATTTTGGGCATTCCCGTGGATAGCATGGAAGATTATCAAACATCAAAGAGGACACATTTTGGTACAGGTACATCAGAAGCCCTGACTCTCCCAAAGTCCGATGTCCTTCTATTCTGGCTCAAAGATGGAAGCAAGCTAATGATACGCCCTTCTGGCACGGAACCCAAAATCAAAATTTACTGTAGTGTCAAGGAAGAGAAATTTTCCGAAATCCCTGTAATGCTCAAAAAATGTGAGGAACACACAACAGACTTACTACAGGCCCTTACAAATCTTCTGAATTGAGTATAGAAGTCAGCCAATGATTAATGACCCACTTTTGTATCCACTGTTGGAGGTGTGCCGCCGCTTCATCCCGTACTTCTTTATCTTGACTTTCTAGCCATTCACAGGCCTTTTCAATCGAAGACCCTTTTTGGAAACATTCGAGAAGGAGAAACTCACCTCGAGAGATCTCCTCGTGAACAACAACATTAGTAAGGTTGCGGTAGAGGACAAAATAATAGTTTTTTTCTCTTTTGAGTTCGGGAAAGTGTTTTTCCCCTTCTGCTAGCTCATGCTTAAGGTGAGGGAAGTGATGGCTTGACCAGAAATCAGGACTTTTTTGTTTTAAATGGTCCCGAAAACCAAACAGATCATAGTCCAGTTCAAACAGAAAGATATGCGGTTGTAGATGGGCTTGTTGTGACATTACTCGTGTGAAATCGTTCCCATTCGAACTCATTTCCTTCACTATAGGGGGATGATGTGCTGCGAAAAAACTAAAATTGTAGGCCCAATCGATCGCAATAGCATCCGATAGCAGTTGTTTTTCCTCTCCCGAGTACTCTTCTTTCATCCATCGACTTAAGTCTTCACCAAGAAATCCTAGGGACCAATGTTGGGACGGATATTTTACGAGATAGGGAACAGCGATCGTTTCATTAAACCTATGGTACCCTAAAATACGGGTGAGAAGGGGAAATGTGGTGTGTAAAGTATTCAGCAAACGCCACCAATACTGTTGATTGTATAGCTGAATCCTCTCTGCGGGTTTGAGTGTAGGACTTGCAAGAATATACTCACAAGCTTCTTCCTCCATGGTCTTGCCCGAAGGAGCAATGGGATTCATTTTACTATCTTCATCGAGAGGACGGGTAATAACCCTTGCAAACCACTCTTGGATCTCCTTCAAACGTTTTGGTGCCTCTGGTTCAACAATATTCATTTTGTTCCCCCGTTCATTGGAAATTATTTGCGCGTTTGCTCAAAACTTTTCTGATATTTCTTAGCTTTCAAAGCCTCTTCCCAAGTCTCTTGAAAGGGAATAAAATTGTCATCCCATTCCAACAAGGTGGTGACCCCACCAGTTCTTCGGTACACCTCAGCGTACAATTTCCAAACCTCATCCCTCACATAATTATCATGGGTATCAAGAACATAATTTCCATGGTCACTATGCCCCGCAATGTGCATCTGAATAACTTTTTCCATTGGGATGTTCTTAATATAATCAAACGGATCAAACCCGTGATTGCGACTCGAAACATAAACATTATTGACATCTAGCAGCATGAAAATATCCGCTTTTTCTACAATTGTAGCAAAGAAATCCCACTCGGGCATCTCATCATCTTTATACGTCACATAAGAAGAAAGATTTTCAAGGCCAAAAGGGAGCTCTAGATAGTCTTGGACGATACGAGCCCTTTCTGCAACATACTCAGCTGCCTCTTTTGTATAAGGTAGCGGCAACAGGTCATGAAAATTCCCCCAAGGGAGCTTACCCCAGCACAAATGGTCTGTAATCCAAGGTGTTTTAGTGATTTTCGTGAGTGCCTTGAGCCTTTTCAGGTAATCAAAATCTAAAGGCGCTGCACTCCCAATAGCTAAAGACACCCCATGTTGCACCACAGGATAACGATCAAGAATTTTCATCAGATTTTCGATCGGCTTTCCCCCGTCAACCATAAAATTTTCACTGATGATCTCAAACCAATCGATATTTGGCTTATCTTTGAAAATGTCTGGATAATGTGTAATACGCAGCCCCAGTCCAATTCCGAGATTTGGAAAATCTTTATTTGTTTTCATGCCACCACTTCCTTTTGACCTTGTTTAGAGGATCATTAGAGTTCAGGAACCGTGCAAAAATAACTTGCACATTTCTGATATCA
>JAAKFP010000259.1 GCA_011065005.1 Chlamydiota bacterium
ATCGAGATCAACCGTTTCTCTTCCTATTTTCATCATATAGGAAAGCAAAAACCCACCTTTGAATATAAACTTGTTGAAGTGAGAAGAACGAGCTAATCTAGCTAGAAATCGTTCCAAAAGAAGTTGCTTCCAGCAAGCATTAAAAGGGATATTTTTTTCCTTGGCGATCGTTTGAAGTCTGTCTTTGAGAGCTTGTTCATTTATCATGTGCTTATACTCATTAAATAGGGTGCAATATCGATTTGAAGCTTTTTGGCATAGACTTCGAGTTTTATAAGATCAAGACGACTTTTTCTTTAACTTAACAAAAACACCCATTAACGTCAACTGGGTTTTATTATTAAGTTAAATTTTTGTGAATTTTATTTATTTATCTCTTACTTCGCCGTGGCCGATAAGTACTCATTTATAACACCAAAGGCTTCGCCCTATCCTAAAAAACTCTCCACCTAGCCGTTTATTCGTTACAAAATTCGAAGCTAAAAAAGGCTATGTCATAAGCAAGATTTCGCGTAATTGGTCGTAGGAGGGTTTGATGACGATGGTTTGCTTCTCTCTGTCCATACATTCCTGCAATCTTTTGGGAACAGGAACGCTTATATTGAGCTTCTCTTCTATGGCTTCCCGAAATTTTGCAGGATGAGCGGTAGCAAAAAAGACTCCTGTCCCTCCATTTTTTTGCTGATATTCACGAAGGCCTAAATACGCTACAGCCCCATGTGGATCTAACAGATACCCCGCACTCTCCCACACCTCTAGAATCGCCGAGAGGGTTTCTTCATCATTGAAGTGTGTTCCATATAAATCGCGCTGCATCTGCTCAAAATCATCCTGGTACAAAGCCCGCATCCTAGCAAAGTTGCTAGGGTTTCCTACATCCATAGCGTTAGAAAGGGTAGCTTGTGAAGGTCTCGGCTTGAAAATTCCCGTTTTTAAGTACTGGGGAACGATATCGTTGATATTTGTTGACACAACAAAATGTTCGACAGAAAGGCCCATCTTTTTTGCAAGTAATCCTCCTGTAAGATTGCCAAAATTTCCACAAGGAACAGAGAAGACGGGAGGAGTACCTACTTGCCCTGCAGCAAAAAAATAGTAAAAACTTTGCGGTATAAGCCTAGCAATATTGATAGAATTTGCTGAGGTCAAACGTCGCTTTTTTCGTAATTCTTCGTCCTGAAACGCTTCTTTTACTAGCCTTTGACAATCATCAAAGACCCCTTGCACTTCTATAGCGTTGATGTTCTTCCCGAGTGTAGCTGTTTGCTGTTCTTGGATAGGGGTGATTTTCCCTTGTGGATACAAAACCCAAACCTTCATCCCAGGGACATCATAAAAACCATTGGCAACAGCGCTTCCCGTATCTCCCGAGGTGGCAACCAAAATATTGAGGGGCTCTTCCTCATCCTTTACAAAGTAGTGTAAAAGTTCAGCCATAAATCGCGCCCCAAAATCTTTGAAAGAGAGGGTGGGACCATGGAATAGCTCCAAAGAAAAAAGGTTCTCCTTGAGAGGTACCACAGGAGCAGGAAAGGAAAGACTCTTTTCTATAATAGTATGCAATACCTCATCGGGAATGGCCCCTTGGACAAGTTGCTGAGTCACGAAAAATCCAATTTCCTGCAAAGACAAATTCGGGAGCTGTTGAAAAAAACTATTTGGCAGTTTCGGAATAGTACGAGGCAGATACAACCCTCCATCTTTGGCTAGTCCACTCAAGACAGCTTCCCGCAAGGTGATTTCCGCATTAATGTCATTTGTTGTACATAGCATCATGTGAGCACCCTTGGTCCTTCTGTATTGAGCTTGGAAACAAAGAGAGTGCTCTTTTCTGGACATGCAAGCTGCATCGCTTCTCCAACTTGCTTTGCTTTATTCTCACTGAGAGTTAGAGCAAAAATCGATGGTCCAGAGCCTGAAATGCTACAACCGAGGGCACCTGCCTCGATAGCGGCCTGTTTAATCTTATCAAATCCAGGAATCAATGGACCCCGAACTTTTTCAATGATCGCGTCGTGCAGAGCGTGCTCCAACAGAGAAGCATCACCCTGAATTAGAGCTGCGATCAATGCAGAAGCATTTCCGGTCTGAGTAACCAAATCTTGCAAAGGAACATTCTTCGGTAAAATGTCTCGCGCCTTTTTAGTCAAAATCTCTACATGCGGATGCAGAATCGTGCAATATAAGGGAAGATTCACAGGAACTTCAACGACTTCAAGAGGGTGATAACTTCGAATCAAGACAAAACCTCCCAGAAGAGCGGGAGCTACGTTATCGGCATGGGCAGATCCACAGGCAACTCTCTCTGCCTCCATCGCAAAAGGGATTAGCTCTTTTACCTCAAGAGGTTCATTGAGGAGTAGATTCGCGCCAAATACTGCACCCACACTGCTAGCAGCACTGGACCCAAGACCACTGCTTAAAGGCATCTTTTTATGAACTTCGATCTCAAAGCCTCTGTCCTCGCCAAGATAGTTAAGAAGATGCTGGACAGATACAGCAGCGACATTTTTCTCTGAGTCCAATGTGAGCTTCCCTTCATCTCCGGTGACAGTAGTAACTCTAACGGAATCTCCCTTTTGACGAAGGATGATTTCATCTCCGGGCACTTCCAGAGCAAAACCGAAGATGTCAAAACCGCAAGCTACATTAGCAACAGTGGCTGGCGCAAAGACGCGAAGGGTGTCACCCATCAGATCCTCCCCTCTTTGACCATCAGCTCGGCATTTAAGATGGCACCTCCAGCTGCGCCGCGGACGGTGTTATGGCTGAGAAGGACAAATTTCCAGTCATTAAGTGGGCATGGGCGTAGCCGTCCAATCGAGACCGCCATCCCCCCTTCTAGGTTGCGATGCAGCTTTGGCTGAGGATAACTTGGCTCGGAAAAATAGTGTATGGGCTGTTTCGGAGCCAAAGGAAGATCAAGCTCCTGAGGCCGCCCTCGGAACGATTCCCACGCTTCAATGATCTCTTCGTGCCGAGCCTTCTTCTTGAGCTTCACCGAAATGCAGGCGGTATGCCCATCCGCAACAGGAACACGTGTACACTGAGCACTAATCCGCATGGGATAGGGGTCTATTTTTCCATTTTTGTATTCCCCAAAGATCTTTTGAGGCTCCGTCTCCACTTTATCCTCTTCATTACTAATAAAAGGGATAACATTGTCTATGATGTCTAAGCTAGCAACGCCAGGGTATCCCGCCCCCGAGAGTGCTTGAAGGGTCACCACCTGTACATCATCGATACCCCAGTGATCGATCAAAGGCTTTAACGCCATAGCAATCCCTATGACTGAACAGTTAGGGTTGGTGACGATCATCCCTGTTTTACCATCAACAAGTTGGAGGTGATCACTATTGATTTCTGGAATGAGGAGAGGAACAGCGGGATCCATACGATAGGAGCCAGCATTAGAGATCACCACTACTCCCCTGTCCAGTAAGTCCTTTTCCACGATTTTTGCAGCCTGCGATGTTAACCCCGAAAAAGCCACGCGAGAGGGAAGTTTCACGTCGCAGCCCACAACAGGCATCTCAGCAATTTCTTTTGGGATTGGAGTTTTCATCCTCCAGATCGTGGCCTCTTTGTAGGGCTTTCCCACAGAGCGCTCAGAGGCCGCTAAAGCAGCAATTTCAAACCAAGGGTGATCCAAAAGAAGCTCGATAAACTTCTGGCCTACCATCCCGGTGGCTCCTAATATACTTACAGGTATACGTTCCATAATTATTGTCTTCCTAAGCGAATGATGTCAGCAAAAACCTCGCCGGCAGTAACTTCTGCTCCGGCGCCTTGCCCTTTGATCACCATGGGGTTCACATTATAACGTTCTGTCGTTAAAGCAACGAAATTATCACTGCCCTCCAGATGATAGGAGGGGTCTTTGGGCCCTACAGCCTCGAGTGCCACCTTGGCTTTATTTTTTCGGTAAGAGGCTATCAATCGTAGTCTGTTTCCGTTTTCATTTGCCTCGTGTACTCTCCGAGCCATTTGTTCATCTTGATCTTTCAGTTTTTTATAAAACTCTGCAATAGAATTTGCTTCAAAACACTCTTGCGGTAAAAATGGGTGTAACTCAATCTCATCTAACTCCAGCTCGTATCCACT
>JAAKFP010000026.1 GCA_011065005.1 Chlamydiota bacterium
CTTTTACCAAGTTTTAAAAACAAATCACCTGTTACAGCAGTCTGCTTTTATAAATGCCAAAAGCGGAGATCTCCATAGACTACAACAACTTTTAATAGAAGGAGTCTCACTAAATGCATTCAGTTTAGAAGGAAACCTCAATTCCCTACTTTATACTGCAGCAGAGGCTGGACAAATAGAAATTGTCCGTTTTTTATTAGATCAAGGCGCTATCAAAACGCTGATAAATTTTAGAGAGGGGAAATATCCACTAGATATAGCTCGAGAAAAGGGCTTTGAAGAAATCGTTTCCTTGCTAAGCCGCTTAGAAGTTCCAGAGGAAGTGCAAACACTGTTTAATGAAGTGGAAAGACTATTTACAGTCTATCGAAGCCAGAGGGGTGTGGATATGAAATATATCGATGAGATGCAGCGATATCTTGCATCTACCAAAGCATCCATGCAGCCTGACACATATCGTCCTGAGGAGGAAGAAAAGATCCTCTCTGAATTACAAAAGTCTCGAGAAATTTTACAACCATTAACTGTTCCTGATCGTGTAGAGGGTCCTGATGTACCTCCACTCATTGCTCCTGAGCATTTTGATGAATTGATCTTGCAAGCCCCGTTAGCTATGCTTGAAGAGAAAATGAGGGAAAGGGTTGATCATTATGTTGGACAAGGAGAACGAGCCTTTCAAGTACAGTTGGATGCTTTCCGCAATAAAGGATACGCAATGTTCACCGAGCAACTCCAACAGCAAGAAACCAACTTTGCTATTCGACTTGAGTCTTACCAAACACAGACCAATCAAACCATCATTGCAAAGCAAAGGGAGCAGTATCAAAGAGCATTAACCGCAGTTTTACAAAGTCATCGAGTGACCCAGTCAGAATCCATTTCCCCTGAGCTTATGACAAAAATCCAACAGGAAATCACTGCAAGAGTGGGCCCTTCTTTGCAACAAGAAATCACTGACCTTGTCAAAAGTCAAGAGTGCCAAGCCCAAGTGCGGGAAATCCAAGACACTATCATTACACGTATCAAAGAAAGGCAAGGGCAATTGGTTAATGAAATGATGCAAGCTCAAGTCCGCCAAGAGCAAATCAAAGACAAACAAAACGTCCTATATGTCCAATACGAAAATAAGCAAAGAAAAATTGACGAACAAAAAAAATTATATGCACATGATGCTGTAAGAACCTTTTATACAACTATAGAACAGGTCTTTGGGGCTAAATTGATGAGTGCTATGATGCTTGCAGAAGGGATGGTCAAGCGTGAAGAGAGCAAAGGAGAAAAAGCAGGAGCAGTGGCAAGCGGTCTTATCGGAGGGCTATGTGAAGGCATTCCTATTGTAGGAGGGATTGTAGGAACAGTAGCTAGTTTTGCCATAGAAGAATGTACTGGAGCTGTTGCCGGAACTATCCAAGATAACAGAATGGCAAACACCCAAGATAGCATTATTCGATTTAAAGATGCGATGAGCTTAGCAGAACTTGCTGCTAGAAGAGTTGCACAAAGCTATGAAAAACACATTAAAGAAAGTTATCTCTCAGAAGACCACGCAAAAGAAGCAGGAGAAAAAGCAGCTAAACTGCTTTATAAGTTCATAAAAAAGGGTAACTTAAAAGACCATGCTCATAAGCCTATAGAAGAAAAGATTGCCCTGTTAGTCAACGAGGTACATAGAGCAGGTTGCACTAGTACTGGAATGATTAGTAAAAGTGGAGGCATTTTTAAACGAACTGTGCAACCTGCGCCAATAGCTCCTCCAACGATGAGCAGCGCAACAGGTGTTCATCTTCGGGAAATGGATCATACGATAGAAAGGTTTGGAGATAGGTTGGATTTAGGAAGCACCTTTGCAGATGTAACTCGTTCTCGTTTGATTACCTCTCTTAGTTCAGAAAAAGAGATGGGTGAGGCGTTAGGGAGATTTCATATGAATGTGGATTCAATCTTAGCCAAAAAATTGCAATTCCAAGTGGTAAGAGAAAAAAAAACGTTCAAGCTGCAATGCGAGCAAGCAACACAAGAAACTCTTAGGGCACTAGCTAGAGGTCTGAGTGGTTTGTTTGATAAAGTGATTCTCGATGATGTATATGTAAATAGTAATACACTTATTATAGAAACTAAAAGTACGATCGTTGGCGATGACTTTAAGCTCTTTTTGATAAAGAGTAAGATCTCATTTAAAAATGAGCTAGAGTGATCGTAACTATTCAGGTCCCCCCGTTTGCTACGCAAACGAGGCGATCTGAATAGTTACAAATTTTGTTTTTTATTTATTCTCTTTTTTCTCTGCATCTCTGTGCCTCCGTGTTTCAACCCCTCTCCAGCATTCCGACATCCGCTCTCTCACCCTTCTTCGAGGAGGAGCGCTCCGTGTGTGCGGCTGGAGGAGGCCATGGATATGGTAGCTGCGAGGCAGAACAGACCTCCGATGGTGAGAACGACGGGAGCGTTTGTACAATAGAGTAAGAGTGTGCCAAGGCCTGGAGCGATGCATCCGCGCAAACCTACGGTGACGACATTGACGCTGCTGAAGAGGGAGCTTTCTTCGTCGCGGGAGAAGATGGGTCCAGACAAATTCCAGCTGAGTTCGCTGCCGGCTTGCATCATTCCGTAGCTGATGTAGGCGAGGTATATCCACAGGATGTGGAACTGAGCAAACAGCAGGCACATGGGAAAGATAAAGGCCATGATGGTGACGAGGCTGCTAAACCGGAAGATGTCTACTTTATTCATCCATTGGGCCCAGATCTGTGAGGTGAGCGCAAAGCCGATCCCTTTGCAGAGGGTGAGCGCTATGGCTAGTTCTGTATAAGAGAGCTGTAGGGTCCCCATGAAAAAGGCGGGCAGAACGGCTTGCATCAGCATCAACCCCGAGCCCCCGAGCATAAATCCTATTTGGAAGCTGCGGAAGTCTAGCCGAGACATCATGAGCTTCCATGCATTTTTCCAAGGTTGAACGAGTTGTGAAACTAGGGAAGAAGCGTTTGATGAAATCAATGCGGGAACGTTTTCTAGTCGAACGTGAATGCGATATTGGAAAAAGATCGAAAGCAGCGAGATCAGCGCTGTTGCTGGAAAGATCCATCGCCATGCCTGAAAGTATCCATCAAGAAGCCAACCGAACAAAAAGGGTAAGATTCCATCCCCGAGGTAGCCAAAAGCAGAACCATAGGCAAACACTCGTTTTCTTGAAACTCCGGGGAGGTTCAATTTCATGATCTCCATCCATGCGGGGACCACCCCCCTATGCAACATCATGTAGATTCCGGAAGCGAAAATAAAATACCAGGGGTTGCTGGCAAAGGGGAAAAAGAAAAAGGGAAGCAATCCGAGGACGCCTGCCCAGATGATGTTGGAGACGAGTCGATCGCGTCTTTTGTTAATGGCAGCACTCCAATACATCGAGAAAATGGAAACCATAGGTTTCAGGGTGATCATCATGGCGATTTGAATGGGGGTAGCCTGTAGATCTTTGAATAGAATAAATGGCAGCAGGCTAAAGATCGCCCAAAAAGGCGTTTTGAGCACTCGCGACCACATAAACGCCGCTCGGGTTCTTTGATGATAGATGTCTGGTTTCATAATGCAAGTATACCAGAAATAGGGAGATTATTTCACCTCGGGCGATCCCTGGGGATTGCTGCCAGTAATGTTTTTGTATAGGGGTGTTGTGGGTTGTAAAAAATTTCTTCAATAGAGCCATACTCTACCACTTTTCCAAGACGCATCACAACGACATGGTCAGAAATGTGGCGAATTACGGAAAGGTCATGAGAGATAAACAGATAGCTAAGTCCCAAGGTTTCTTTAAGCTCTGCCAACAGATTCAAAATTTGCGCCTGCACTGATACGTCCAAAGCGGAGACCGCCTCATCACAGATGATCAACTCCGGGTTTAGCGCAATCGCCCGCCCTATGCATATCCTCTGCTGCTGCCCCCCAGAAAATTGGTGGGGGTACCGGTTCATGGCATCGGGAGGCAACCCGATTTTTTTCAGGATTTCTGCAATCCGATCGGTCTGCTCCCCCTTGCTGGAAACGATGTTATGATACAGTAATGCTTCTCCAATACTGTGGCCTATGCTTTTTCTGGGGTTGAGCGAAGCGTATGGATCTTGAAAGACGCTCTGAATCTTTCGACGGGCTGCTTTGAGTTTTTCTTGATCAAAAGCTAGAAAATTCTCCCCTTGAAAGTTCACCTGACCTGCTGTGGGTTCGATCAGTCGAATTGCCGCACGCCCGGCTGTGCTCTTTCCACTTCCAGACTCTCCGACCATTCCCAAAACTTCGCCTTGGTATATTTTAAAGTCGATGCCATCCACAGCTTTTATATCGCCAACCTTCTTGCGTAAGAGTCCGGCAAGTATGGGAAAATATTTTTTCAGCCCTTTAACTTCTAACAACACTTCTTTCATACTTGCACTCATTCTACTCCCTCACAAAGCCAACATTTCGCCAGATGTTTTTGGGATTCTCCGACAACGGAATCTGGCACCTCACCCTCCATACACAGCTCCATCACGTAAGGGCAGCGTGTATTAAATCGGCACCCCTGGGGGTACTGATTCAAAGGGGGCACTGTACCTTTAATAGGTGTAAGCTTTCCCCTCTCTCGTCTGGAGGAAGGTCGTGAAGCAAAAAGTCCCATGGTGTAAGGATGTGCCATGGCGTCGAAGATTTCATGAACACTTCCCCGCTCCATCGCTTGCGATGTGTACATCACAATCACTTCATCAGCCATTTCAGCAACGATTCCCATATCATGGGTGATCAGCAGTAGCGCCATCCCCTTTTTCGACTGTAGCTCCCGTATCAACTCTAACACCTGAGCCTGAATCGTCACATCCAAAGCTGTTGTAGGTTCGTCGGCAATCAAGATATCCGGTTCACACATAAGCGCCATCGCAATCATGACCCTCTGTCTCATTCCCCCAGATAGTTGATAGGGGTAGTCATACAACCGCTCCTCGGGAGAGAGTATATTTACCTCCTTCAATGCCTTAACTGCACGCTCCTTTGCCTCCTCACCATAAAGCCCCAAGTGGAGCTCCGCCATTTCCATGAGCTGGGCTCCAATGGTATAAACAGGATTCAACGCAGTCGTTGGATCCTGAAAGATCATGGCGATACGGCCTCCTCTGATGGCGCGCATCTTTTTTTCTGAAAGGGTAAGAAGATTTTGCCCTTTATAGACCACCTCACCTTGTGGTGCTAGACAGGGAGGCTCTGAAAGAATCCGCATGATCGAAAGCGCCGCCATAGTTTTCCCACAGCCGGACTCTCCGACTATTGCAAGAGTTTTTCCCAAGTGAAGATCAAAGGAGAGATCCTCGACAACGCTATATACTTCGTCGCCGATTTGGAGGGGCGTTGTCAGGTTCTTGACTGTGAGAATTGGTTTTTTCATCATCCCCTCACCTTAGCAAAGTGAGGGGAAAAGAGGGAAGAAATAGTCGTAACCGTTCAGACAATAGCGTCAACTTAAGAAATAAAATTAAACGCAAAGGCGCAAAGACGCTAAGAACACCTTAATCCTTTGCGTCTTGGCGTCTTTGCGTTTAATTTTATTTCTTAAGTTGACGGCATTAGGTGAACGGTTACTCCATATTCATCCTGTAAAATTTAATTTAATTGGTGTACAGTATTTGGATCTCACCTGGAGGGAAGAATGACAAATCTCACCAACAAAAAATCTCTACCCACTCAATGTTCCTTACTGTTCGCAATGGCATTCTTGCTGTTTGGCTGCGATACAGCTGCAGCTCAACCGGATGAGACTGAATTTGTCAATAGTCAGATCTGCGGCAACTGCCACCAAAAGCAATATAATGAATGGAAAGGTTCACACCACGACCTTGCCATGGATTATGCTAACGAAAAAACTGTTCTTGGAGACTTTAACAACAGCACGTTCGCTTTTGAGGGTGTGACGTCAACTTTTTATAAGCGAGATGGGGACTTCTTCGTCAAAACAGATGGGCCCGATGGTACGCTCCAAGATTACAAGATAACCTATGTTTTTGGATACTACCCCCTCCAGCAGTACATGATCGAATTTTCCAAAGGGAAAGTCCAGGTGTTGGATATCGGCTGGGATACTCACTCCAAGGAAGAGGGTGGCCAGCGGTGGTTCCACCTCCATCCCGATGACAATGTTACCCATAAACATATCTTCCACTGGACAAAACGGTTTCTAAACTGGAACTACATGTGTGCTGAATGCCACTCTACAAACCTTCAAAAAAACTATAATTTTACAACTGACTCATTCCATACAACGTGGTCCGAAATTAATGTCGGCTGCCAAGGTTGTCATGGCCCCGGTTCCAAGCATATCGAATGGACACAATCAGCCGGAAAGAAAAATACTGACGTCGCCTTTCTCAACAAAGGGCTCGAGGTGGATCTTAAAGCGAAAGATTCCCACGTACAGATTGAAGGGTGCGCGAGATGCCATTCCCGAAGAAATAGTTTGCGCGAAGATTACGCATACGGCAAACAATTTATGGACTACTACGAACCTAGACTTCTGCTAGATCCGCTGTACTATCCTGATGGGCAAATCTTAGATGAAGTCTACGTCTATGGATCTTTTATCCAATCAAAAAAATATCAACAGGGTGTCCGATGTAGCGACTGCCACAATCCACATTCTATTAAGCTACAAATCTCGGGGAATGCCTTGTGTGTGAGCTGTCACGACACTTCTCCCTCTAGAGAGTTTGAGGGTGTTGCAAGGAAAAACTATGACACCCCCGACCACCACTTTCATAAAACAGGATCCCCAGGTGCACAGTGTGTGAATTGCCATATGCCCACAACAAATTATATGATCGTAGATCCCCGTCTTGACCACAGCTTCCAAATTCCACGACCTGACTTATCTGTTGCGCTCGGCGTCCCAAACTCCTGCAATAGATGCCACACCGAAAAGACTCCAGAGTGGGCAGTGAATGCTATAGACCTCTGGTATCCCACATCGAAGGAAAAACGGGAAAAGGAAAAGCATTTTGGTTTTGCCTTTGCTGCAGGACAAGAGGGTAAGCCGGAAGCAGAACCCGAATTGCTCCAAATCGCTGAAGACAAAGCACGCCCTCCTATCATCCGCGCCACAGCTCTAAACATCTTACACAGGTACCCCAGTCCTCAAACTTTTCATATTATGGTTTCCTCCCTTGAAGAGGACCACCCACTGATGCGTCAAGAGGCCGTCAAAGGAATTGGAGCCCTCCTCCCACGTTCAGCAGGGGAAGAGGCACAGAAAAAGAAACTTTCACTCCTTTCTCAATATTTACAAGACCCCATCCTCGCTGTCCGTACCGAAGCAGCAAAAGTGTTAACAGAAATGCCGGCAACAATCTTTACACAGGAACAGAAAGGTCATTTTGAAAAAGCGTTAGAAGAATACAAGAAGAGACAGGAAGCCATTGCCGACCGTCCAGAGGCACATCTGAACTTGGGAATCATGTATCAAAATCTAGGACAAAACAGCCAAGCAGAATCTTCGTATCAAAACGCTATCCGCCTTGACAAAGATTACCTTCCAGCACGTTTTAATCTTGCCAACCTCTACAACGCTGAGGGAAAAAATAAGGAAGCAAAACAAACCCTTCGGGACATTATCGCCATAGAACCTGATAACGGAGAAGCCTATTATTCGCTAGGATTGCTTCTTGCTGAAATGAATCGCTATGATGAAGCTGTGGATGCCTTATCTCAAGCCGTAACCCTGCTTCCAGAGCGGACACGAGTAAGCTATAACTATGCTTTAACTCTCATCCAGCTTGGGCGCAACAAAGATGCTGAAGCAGAGATATTGAAGGCCTACCAAAAAAACGTAAACAATCCAGAAATTATCTACCTACTCATCACGCTATACGCCCAGGAAGGAAAATGGAAGGAAGCCCTCCCCTATGCTGAAAAACTCGTACAACTTATGCCCGAAGCCCCTCTACCTAAGCAGATCTTGAAAGAAGTCCAAAGCCATAGCGAGTGAGAACCATCTCAACTAAGTAGAACAACGGTGTTTTACACCTGGCATACCGGAAACGCAGAGAGAAAATAAAACTTAATTTATATCTCTGCGTCTCCGCGTTGATTTTGTACGAAAAAGGATCAAGCATGCTATTTGTAAATAGCTAACTGTTTGCGCCTTATGAACAAAATGGTTTTTAGTGGAAATTGTTAACGTTTTTTTTAAAAAAACTTGTCTAACAAAGATTTGAATGTTACAAGCCCTAATTCAAGGCAGCTGCCCTTAATTTTATGCGACTGCCTCTTAAATTGATGAAACAAAAAATTATTTTCACTAACATGGAGAAAAACAGACATGAGTTATTCATTATCTTCGATAACAAAGTACGTGGTTTCATTTTGGAAACCAGAATCACCCACAAAAGACCCTTCCTGTTTCAAACAGAACGGTTCTTGTCAGTTGGCAACAACTCAGTCGGCTACAAGAGCATTGAATCAAATAGAAGAAGCTAATGCTAATCGATCTACACCTACTCCTCATGCATCAGGTCGAACTTCTTGGGGGAAAGGTATCGCAGCTTGTGTTATAGGGGGATTGCTCATATCAGCCGGTAGATCTTGGAATTCCGAGCAAAGCACCGTATCTGATGCAATCGCAATGATGAAAGAATCGCTCGGTTCGACAGCCTTTAAAACATCTTCTGCTTTTCAAATGTCACTGCCAAAAATTGTAGGGGCAGTTGCAATAGCTGCAGTGAGCAGGCAAGAGAGTGGAGCTATTCAAAGAGCATTGTTAGCAGGAATGATGTTATTACCTGAATCCGTGAAGGGACAGTCATGTCCTCAATTGGCAGGGAGTTATGATACACCCCACAGGGCTATGAGCGTCGCCCTTTCCGGTAATTATGCCTATATAGCGGATTATAATTCTGGTCTTCAGATCATCGATGTGAGTAATGTAACTAAGCCAACACTTGCAGGGTCCTATAATACGCCTGACGTTGCTTATGGCGTCGCTGTTTCCGGTAATTATGCCTATGTGGCGGACGGATTGACAGGTGGTCTCCAGATTATCGATGTAAGTAACGCAGTCAACCCAACGTTTGTTAGCTCCTATAATACGCCTGACCGTGCTAATGACATCACTATTGTAGGCAGTTATGCCTATGTGGCGGATGGCTATTCTGGTCTTCAGATCATCGATGTGAGCAATCCAGCAGCTCCGAGGTTTGCGGGCTCCTATAATACGCCTGACCATGCTTTTGATGTCGCTCTTTCTGGCAATTATGCCTATGTGGCGGATTATGGTGGAGGTCTTCAGATCATCGACGTGAGCAATGTAGCTAATCCAACACTTGTGGGGTCTTATAATATGCCTGATGCTGAGGGCATCGCCGTTTCCGGTAATTATGCCTATGTGGGGGGTCCTGCAGGTCTTTGGATCATCGATGTGAGCAATGTAGCCACTCCCACTCCCGTAGGTTATTATAATACACCTGGTGCTGCGCTAGACATCGTTGTTTCCGGCAATTATGTCTATGTGGCGGATAATGACTTCGGCCTTCAGATCATCGATGTGAGTAACAAAGCAAATCCCCAGCGTGTAGGCTTCTATAATACGTTTGGCTTGGCTAATAGCGTCGCTCTTTCCAGCAGTTATGCCTATGTGGCGGATTATGATTTTGGTCTTCAAATCATCAACTTAGCTTGTCCTACGAGTAGTAGTACGGTCACTTCAACAACAACAACAACAACAACAACAACCGCCAGCAGCAGCGATAGCAGCACCAGCAGCAGTAAATCAAGTCTGCCTCCGAGCCCGAGTTCATTACCGATATCGACAGCAACACGTTACCGAGTTACTGCTGGAGGCTCTGCCTTACAATGGATGTTAAAGGAATAGCTCTGTTCTTCGATATCCCGTTACAATCGAAAATAGGTAAACCATTAGTTTGGCTAGTGGTTTACCTGTTTGTCTCCCGCTAAAAATCCTTTCCTTTACAGAAAAGTGCTAGAAGAAGTATTACTGTATGCCATTACCCTGTTAATAATGACGGAATTTAACTTATGATGACCCTCCTAAATCTCTTCGGCCGCTCTCCTTTTGCCCCTTTGGAGTCGCACATGGAGAAAGTTTCCGAATGTGTGTACATGCTAACCGACCTGTTCGACGCTCTCCAATCCAAAGATTACGACCTTTTAGAGAAAATCGTTCAAAAAATCCGTGAACTCGAACATGAAGCTGACCTCATAAAAAACGACATCCGCAACCACCTCCCCAAAACCCTCTTCCTTCCCGTTAACCGAGGAAACCTGCTAGAAATATTGACACTGCAAGACAGCATCGCTGACCGCGCGGAGGATATTGCCGTCATAACCACCTTCAAAAGAATCGAAATGATCGATTCTTTAAAAGAGGATTTTCGCGAGTTTCTCGCAAAAAATATTGAAACCTTCAATGGGGCTCGTAGCATTATCAATGAGCTACAAGAGCTATTAGAGACCTCCTTTAGTGGAGTAGAAGCAGAAAAAGTCCGGAATATGGTCGCCGAGGTTGCCAGGCAAGAACATGAAACAGACATCATCCAACACAAACTGATCAAGGGTTTGATCATGGCAGAAAATAAAATGACATATACCACGTTCTACTTATGGCAAAAGATCTTTGAAACGCTAGGATCTATATCAAACCTAGCGGAAAACCTAGCGGATCGTATTCGGATGACTTTAGAGTTAAAATAGTTTCACTCGATGATGGAATAACATTAAATGACGTCTGAAACCATTTTATTAGTTCTTATTCTAGTTGCAGGACTATACATGGCCTGGAACATCGGAGCCAATGATGTCGCCAATGCCATGGGAACTTCTGTAGGTTCTGGCGCCCTCACCCTTAAGCAAGCGGTTATCATCGCCGCGATATTAGAATTTTCTGGTGCTTTCTTCTTTGGGTCCCACGTTTCTGAAACCGTCCAAAAGGGAATTGTCGATCCCGACATCTTTATGCAGGACCCAAGAACTCTCGTTTACGGAATGTTTGCTGCCCTTCTCGCTACTGGAGTGTGGTTGCAACTTGCCTCCTATTTTGGAATACCTGTATCCACGACGCATTCTATCGTAGGTTCTGTTATAGGATTCGGAACGGTTGCCGGCGGCATTCATGCCGTTAAGTGGGGAAATGTCGGTTTTATTGTCTCAAGCTGGATTCTCTCACCTGTGGCAGGAGGTATCATTTCCTATTACCTTTTTTACCTTCTGAGAAGGAAAATATTCTATACCTATAACCCCGTCGATGAAGCCAAAAAATTAGCACCCATCCTTGTATTCTGCGTTGTGACAATATTGTCTTTGCTACTCCTTTCCAATGGAACAGAAGCGTTCCACCTTAAGCTCAGCACCTTTGAAACGCTGGGAATTTGCCTCCTCATAGGTGCTATGGGATCTCTGATCGGCTACTTATTCGTGCGCCGCATCAAGGCTGGTCCACCCATATTAAAACCAAGTCCTGCCTACGGTTCAGAAATCACCAACTCCTTTGGAAAAGCAAGAAAACATCTTAAAAGGATCCAGTCCTCTTCTGTGGGAGAACTCAATTACCGCGTTTCTGTTCTTCTTGATGAAATTGACAACCTCTCCTCTACTCTTCAACAAGATATCGAAAAAGAAGTTTCTCACTCCGAATATGCTGTTGTCGAAAAAATTTTTGGTTACCTGCAAATTCTTAGCGCTTGTCTAATGGCTTTTGCTCATGGTGCGAACGATGTAGCAAACGCTATCGGTCCTTTGGCTGCAGCTGTTGGAGCTTTGACGACAAATGTTGTTACGATGCAACAGTCTATTCCTACATGGGCCTTAGCATTGGGGGGGGTTGGCATCGTCGTCGGCCTTGCAACCTGGGGCTGGCGAGTTATCGAAACCATAGGAAAAAAGATCACCGAGCTGACACCAACACGTGGTTTCACAGCAGAGTTCGGGGCAGCGATAACAATCTTGACTGCTTCCCGCTTAGGCATGCCAATCTCAACGACTCATACTCTTGTTGGAGCGGTTATTGGAGTAGGATTAGCGAAAGGGATCGGAGCTTTGAACTTAGAAATGACTCGAGATATATTTATCTCTTGGGTGGTAACAGTGCCGGCAGGGGCTATTTTGGCTGTCGCCTTTTTCTATGGAATACAATTTACTTTTGGTTAACACAACATAGCGGAGATCTTTATGATGATAAAAGAGAAAATTTATGCCCTTTCTATGGTTTTAGTTCTCTTGTTGGGAGCACACCTAGATGCAGCTACTATCTACGAAGCAACACACAATGATGAAGGTGCACTTCTGCAAACGGAGATCAATACAACCCCATTAATGCATCCCCACAGCAAGCCTGGAAGAATTCAGCCCGGAACAAGAATGAAGCTGACAGCAGTCGTGAAAAACAGTGGGACCATTGCCAGCGCTCCCGGCACGATATACGTACGATTTGCTTTGCCAGAACCACTAGACAAGCAGCCGAATAGTGTCATTTTCACCACGGAAACCAGGAATATTCCCTCTATACCTCC
>JAAKFP010000260.1 GCA_011065005.1 Chlamydiota bacterium
ATCTTCACTTGCTTTGTTGCAAATCTTTGGAAACTAATAAGTTGACTGCAGATTTGCGCCTCGCAACTGAAGAGCTATAACAGCCTAAATGTAAAGGTTATTTCTTCTAGCCTCCTTAGCATATCCGATGCTTGCAAAGGTAACAATGCAAGTTCTGCTCGGAAGTAAAAATCGCAGCTGCCCAGATGTACACAGAGACACTGCTCCTTTAGTTTTATTATCTGAAAGTGAAAGATATTTTGTTGTTATTGTATTATTCTCTTTCAAATATATTAATTCCACTTGTGCAGACAACAGCAAGCGAGTTGTTAATCAGTTTCACCCTGTCTGGAAGAACTCCAGTACCGTAACCATCCTGACGATTCAATTTAATAGTTTGCAAACATTCTCCCGTTATCGGATCCCAAACTTGGAATATTGCAGGATTACCTCCAAATAGAGCAAAGGTGCCTTCAGGCAAAACAGAAATTGATACGTTACTATGAAATGAATTCATAAACTTTTGGACACATCGTTCCATTTTGTTATCTAACAGAATGACACCGCTTTGTTTATAGTGAGAGGATTGAACAATGATAGAGCCATCGGGAAATCTTGCAAAACATCCATGCAAACCTTCGAAAGAAACATTTTTGAGACAATTGCCCCGGTCTAAACTCCAAGATGTAATTTTCCCGGGAGAGAGACAAAGAAGAGTTCTACTAGGAGTTTCTATCAGATCGTGCAATGCGTCATTAAAGTGAATCACTCGCTCCGGCTTTCCGGTAGAAGACCATATTAGAATATTAAAGTGAATCTTTGGCTCTGGCTCCTGCCTTCGGCGGCCAGACGACCTCATCCCAATATCACCGAGGGAGTGTTTATCAGTTATCTTATGGCAGCTTAAAAAACCTCCTGTTGATAGGGACTTTAGAGAATGAACCCATTCATCATCTTCCCTTTTGTATTCCAAGCTGTGATTTGACCATTTTCCAGAGTCGTTCAAAACTCCTATCTTATACGGATGACTTGCTCTGTATCCGTATTCATGATTCTCACCGTAAGTGACTATAATATAACCATTGTTAAGAACAACGAAATCATGAAATGCGAATTTGTCTTTACTATTATATTCGTCTATTCTCTCGTTTATTGAAGCGCTGTCTATAACTTTAGAATCAGCATCAAAAAAACATAATCTACCATCCCGACTAATAGTGATCGCTTTCCCATTTCGTAAGAGACCTATATTGCAAGATCTTTGTATTCGATATGATTGTAATAATCGAAACGGACGCATATTGTGATACCGCTTTACTTCTGATGATTTTTTTATTTCCCCTAGTTCCTTTTCAGCATTTTCAAGCTTCTTTTGAGTGTCTGTCAACTGCTTAGAGAGATTTGTCACATGCGTTTGCGTTGTAAGAATAAACCGTTCCTGATCGTTGAGCAAAGTATACATAGGATCGAGTTGTTGAATTTTTTGGATATATAAACTCACTTTACTTAGTGAATTCTGAGTATAAGCACTGCTAGACAACTGATAGTAGATTTTCACGCTTTCCTTTCTTTTTCCCATCTTGGCAAGGTTTTCAGCAAGTTTGAACGAATTTTCATCATCTCGAAATTTTTCGTATGCTACTTGGTACACCTCAACAGCCTTTGCAATGTTGCCCTCTTTTTCATAGATTGCTCCTAGTTTTAGAATGACTCCTCGAAGAGCTCTATCATTCCTTAAATGAGTATACAGCTCCCGTTGTTTCTCTAAAAGATCGGTCTTTGCTCCTATTAATATGACAGCTTTATCTAGCAACTGAACCGAAATGTCATACTCTTTTCTACTACATAGATTTTGAACCCATTGCAAATACACTTGCTTAGCCACATCATCTGCTCCACATCTTAGTGCAGCTTCTGCATGATTTTTAAAATCTTGATCCAACCCGCTTTGTGTTGCCTTTTTCAAATAGTGAAGGGCATTCGGAGAATCTTCAATATCTAAGAATAGCTGTCCAAGTAATCTGAGCACTACGATCCTTTTCTCTTTCATTTTATCAAGCTGACTCAGTTGGGTAAGATAAATGAGTGGAAGTTGTGGGCTACGAAGTCGAGCCATATAAAGAAACCGTTTCGAAATTCTACCAGCTTTGTTGTTAAAACTTAGAAACCCCTTTAGATAGTGGAGGGCACGTGTTGTGGGGTCAGTTAAGAACTGGTCTATCTCATCATAGAGCTCAAAATCATCAGGTTTACATGAAAGTGCTTTCTGAAGATAAAGGACGGTTTTTGTCGTTTGACCGGCTTTTTTATATTCATCTGCGAGTTTGCGATAATGAGTGTAGGCTTTATCAAATTCCCTCGAATGATGTAGGTAAGTAGCCCTTACAAGTGTAACAGACGGGTTGGTGTCAGAGTGATCGAAAGTAAAAAGTGTTCTTTTTGCTTGATCTCGTTTTCCCTCTTGAAAGAATCGCTTCGCAAGGTAAAGAAGGGATAGCTCTGATTCTTGTGTTTTTCCCATTTTTTTTAGGAGAATGGGGATCGGGAGATAGTCTTCACTTCTTTGAGTAAACCTCAACCCTGTTTCGTAGTTTGTGAAGGCATCTTCGTATTCTTCTTCTTTTTCAAACTGTTTGGCGAGAGCAAAGTATCTGTTTGCTTTGTCGAGGTTTTCTACAATTTCCCCTTCAAGAAACACAGGGATGGACATGGTGTTTCTTACACGAATGGCTAGATCCCTTATACTACGATTTAGTGTCAGTGTTAGAATTTTTTCTCTGCTAATAGGACAGGTTTGTTCTTCACCTATACTCAGATGAGCTTCTATGGCTTTTTTTTCAAAGGTGTGTCCATGGTCATCGATCACTGGGTCTTCAAACAGTGAATACGTAATGGGACAAATTAGGTTTTCATCGGTGTCATTTTCATTTTCAAAGATCTTTTCACGAAGTGAATCGATACTTTGATTGAACACAGTAAGCATCTCCTGTTCATTTGGAATAGATTTCAACGGAGTCGTTGAGTCTACCGGCGAATGAACGAGAGTTATCTTTCTTTCTTTCAGAATGGGGACGTATCCCTGTCTGAGAAGACTACGGATTGCTTTTTTTGAGCGGTGTCGAATCTCAGCCGGAGCTTTTTCGAGGGAAAATTCATCCAAGAGTACCTTTTGCTCTTCTCCCGTGGCGAAAGAACGAATTGTAGCACTGTTGTCCTCCCGAAGTGTGATGAGACTCTCATTGGAAAAATAATGAGCTATGTTTTCTAACGTTGTATTTAAGACATACATTTCAGGTCCTCCTCAAATTAGTTATCCCTGTCATATGTTTATAATGTTTTTTTGTAACTATTCAGATACCCCCTCCTTCGTCGGGGTATCTGAACTAAATTAGAGAGCAAACGCTTGCATGTCAACTTCTCGATCAACCGGTATAAAGTGTTGATGGGCAAAGTAAACTGTAAGCGCTTGCACTCGTTCCCCGTATTGAACAGGCCCTCTAATGTTTTCTGGAAATATTGCTCTATTCATCGATCCACAGCAAGGACATTTTTTCTCCTGAACTCGGTGTTCTGTCACTTCAACTTGTGGCTGGAGAATATCGAAAACCTGACGTCTTTCCGCACAGATATAAGAAAGAATTGACTGTGGCAAAGCATCGAAAGCATTACAAGAAAGAGTTGGTACGGAAAATGTTGTATTTTCATTCATACCGCACACACTATCAAAAAAGTATTCTTAAGGGAATAAAAAAATATTGCGGTTTTTAGGTTAAAATATAGTGCTCAGAAAAAGTAAGAGGATGTTGATTGTCAATTAGTTAGGCGCTAGAAGTGTTGGAGTTGGGAAATAACAGTTGTCTATTATTATTTAACATGTAAAATTCAACTTATTATCATTGAAAAAAGGACAAATCTTTTAAAAAGGACAAATCTATGTTAATTCAAGGAAATTTAGCAACTGGCGACAATCCTTATACACCACTATTAGTTAACAATCAAGGTTCCTCAGCCGCTCTTTCTTATGCAATATCAGCAGCTGAAGTAGATATTCCACGAGTGACTTTATCCCGAGCTGTTTTAGATAAACAGCCTGGTGGTGCATTGCGATGGATGTTTTTCAATCA
>JAAKFP010000261.1 GCA_011065005.1 Chlamydiota bacterium
GCCCCGTCCGAGTGCGAGGTACGAGACACGTAGGGCGGGGTTTTGGATCGATAGTATTACCCGTCCCGGTAGGGGCGGCAGATTTTTAGTCAAAAACATATTTCAATTCATATTGTACCCTATGCGTATGTCCCATCTTCTTTCTCCGCTGCTGTTGTTTCTGCCGCCCCTACCGGGACGGGTTATCATCTCTATCCTATGAAAGGGGACGTTGGTGCATTGTGCATAACTCTTGAACTACGTCGGTAAAAGTGCTACTCTCCCTTGGATCACCTGAAGTGAATGACAATGCACCAACGTCCCCTTTCATCCCCTTTCAATTGTATTTCTCTTCTCGTCATTTAGAACACTCCTGAAAGAAATGGCTAATTTCTGCCTTGTCGACTTTACCCTCAGCAACTTCAACGACAAGCTGCACATAGGCATCGGCATCATACTTTGGGTCAACGCCGTTAACACGTAGAAACATCAGCGCCACACCTGCACCGGTTCTTTTGTTACCGTCATTGAATGGGTGATTTTTGACAATATGATAGAGATAAGCAGAGGCCTTGTCAAAAAGAGTCTCATGTAGATCTACACCAAACATCGAGACCTTTGGCATCTCTACAGCGGA
Source organism: Chlamydiota bacterium (assembly GCA_011065005.1). Taxonomy (GTDB): domain Bacteria; phylum Chlamydiota; class Chlamydiia; order Chlamydiales; family Waddliaceae; genus JAAKFP01. The sequence goes on from JAAKFP010000261.1 coordinate 617, forward strand.
CGCAAGAAGCCTGTGGTCACGGATGCCCGCTAGCCCACCATAGAGTTCCAGGAATGTGTCGTGGATTTCAAGTGCTTGGTCGATTGTTAGATATTTTGTGGTCATCTATCCGATAGATCTTTCATCAGTTTAGCGTCTTTCTTTGTCATCTTAGCAAGCTCTCTTCGAAAAGCCTCCTTGTCCAGGTCGACTTTGTCTTCGTGTTCCATCTTGTACATTAGAGATTCTATGATGAATGCACGCATACTTACACCTTCTTTTGCCGCTGCCATCTTCAAAAATATATGAAGACTGACAGGGAAATCGACTGTTAATCTTACCGTGTCTTTCTGAGTCATAATAACCTCTCATTTAATGATACCCTTATTGTACCGCAAATACGGAAATAAGTCAAGGGAATGAGATGGCTAATAATTGCTGTTTCTAGCCCGGCTAGCTTGCCAATAATTAACAGATTTGTTACAAGCTGGGGTATGGATAAGATACATCTAAATCCGTTTAAATTTGGAGACCCAGTAGAGGGGGATTACTACCTTCCTCGCCCGGAGCTTGCTCGAACAGTCGCACAATTTCTTGAAAATCGTATTCATGTAGTTTTAATTGGACCTCGCCGATTTGGAAAAACATCCTTTGCATTGAACCTACTAAAGTTGTTTGAGGAGCGCTCCTACTCTTGTCTGTTTGTAGATATATTTAATATCACGTCTCACCGTGACTTTCTTCAGCAAATGCTAAGAGCTCTTAAATTTTCAAAAGGATGGAAGGGAAAGCTTAAAGAGCTTTTTCATTCGATCCCCAAATTAAGACCAAAAATAACTGCAGAAATTGATCCCGATACCGGTCAACCCTCCTTAGGTTTAACTGTTGACCATTCTTCAGAGAGAGACATTAAAGAGATGATTCAGGATGTTTTGGCGGGTCTAGAGTTCTTGGGTGAAAAAGTTTTTGTTGTAATTGATGAATTCCAGAAAGTCACCGAAATTGATGATAAGGGATGGCTTGAAGCCACTTTACGAACACATATGCAGCAACTGCGCAATACAGCTTTTTTGTTTACTGGTTCTAGAAGGACTATCATTTATGATATGTTGAACAATCCTACTCGTCCTCTCTATCGGTCCTGTCAACCAATAGAATTTCCCGCATTTGGAGAAGAATTTACCGATTGGGTTGTTGAGAAATTTGAATCAATAGGAACCCAGTGTGAGCGAGAAGCAATTGAGCATCTCCGAGAATTAGTTCAAGATACCCCCAACTATGTTCAAATGGTCTGTTTCCACCTCGTTGCGAGAGGTAAGAATAAAATTACAGTAAAAGAGGTGGATCATGCTCTAGGTACGGTTGTACGGCAGAATGCGTACGCCTATCAAACGCTCCTAAATTCTCTTACTCCTACTCAACAAAGAACATTAAGGCTTGCTGGTAAAGAGGGAAAGCAAATCTTTTCGAAAGAGCTTTTGCAAAAATATGAGATTTCAAGTGGTCCGGCTTTAGCATCCTCTATTAGGTCTCTCAAAGATAAGGGAATTCTCGATGAAGAAGGGACTGGGCGTGGGACAGTAGTTTTCGATGACCCTCTATTTGCGATCTGGTTTCAAATTTCTTTCGATGATTGCTGACAACCTCTCATTACCCAAGGAGTGTAATACATGGAAGCTTTACAGCTAGAAGATTCACTGCAAAATATTTTTGGTTTCTCCTCCTTTCGTACCGGTCAGAAAGAAGCGATACAGGCCATCCTCGACCAAGGGCGTGTGCTCACAATCCTGCCTACGGGCCATGGAAAATCCTTGCTTTATCAGTTACCCGCCACACTTTTTGATGGGATGACAATTGTGATTTCACCGCTGCTTGCACTCATGCGCGATCAACTCGATCATCTGAATCGTCGCTTTGGTATCCCTTCAGCGAGTATCAATAGCGATCAAACACCTGAGGAAAATGCACAAGTCCGCTACAATGCCCTCCATGGGAAGTTCCGCCTACTCTTCGTTGCGCCTGAACAATTAGACAATATTGAAAATTATGGTTTTCTTTTAAGATTGCCCACTTCTTTTGTTGTTATTGATGAAGCGCATTGCATCTCCACCTGGGGACATGACTTTCGTCCCAGCTACCGACAAATTATCAAGTATATCCATGCGCTGGACCAAAAAACTTCCAATCTTCGTGTGCTTGCAATAACAGCCACTGCGGATTCACGGGCTGAAGAAGATATCAAAAAACAGCTAGTCTTCGACAATCGTGACGTAACTGTGATTCGCAAGAGTATGGACCGTCCCAATCTATCTCTTTCGGCTGTCAAGGTCCCAAACCTTGCGTACAAGTTGGAAATCTGTCTAGATCTTGTTAAGGAGCTTGAAGGGCAGGGAATTATTTACTGCGCAACTCGTGAAAATTGTGAACTATGCGCGGAGTTTCTGAAAAAAGCAGGGATCAATGCCGAAAGCTATCATGCAGGCTATCAGCCAGAACACAAAAGAGATCTTCAGCAAAAGTTTATCAATGATACTTACAAAGTACTATGCGCAACAAATGCTCTTGGAATGGGAATCGATAAGCAAAATCTACGCTACATCATTCACTTTGATTTTCCCGGATCTATTACTGCTTATTATCAGGAAATCGGCCGGGCAGGACGCGATGGCCTGCCAGCAAAAGGAATTTTGCTATACGATCCAAGAGATCGTAAGATCCAAGAGCATTTTATCCATTCCTCGCAACCTACCACTAAAAACTTTCAGAGGGTTCTCGACGCAATTCGCAATGAATCAATACCCCCAAATCTCACGAGAATAAAATCCTTAGCGGGTCTTCACCCTACTCTTATCACAGTAATTGTTGCTGAACTGATTGAACAGGGATTTGTCTGTAAGGTCATGCAGTCAGGTAAGCAAGTGTATAAAATGACCGGCAAGCCGGACAAAATACATTTAGAGAGATATACCAGGCAGTTTGAAGTGAAGAGTCAAGAACTTGAAAAAATGGTGCATTATGCTGAACAAACCACAAACTGCCGTATGGCTTTGTTAAGAAATGCATTGGGAGATCAATCTCCAGCAGACTGTTCTCGCTGTTCTAACTGTTGTCCTGAATCTTTTCAACCTCCTGCTCCCTCCCAGGAACGCAGCTTAAAGACAGAGGAGTGGTTGTCGCAAAAACCCTTTGTCATCAAAGGGAATAAGCGAGTTGGACTTCAAGATGGAATAGCGGTTCTGGATGGATCAATGCGCTCTAGATCTTTTATTAAATTCATGCGAGACCGCATGAAGTCTGAGGCTTTTGATCCATATGTCTTCAAAATGATTGTAAATCAAATCAACAAACTACATCAAATTTATGCCTTTTCTGCTTTGATTCCGATCCCTTCCAGAACCTGGTCTGCGCGTCATTCTTTGTTACACGATATTCATGAGGAAACAGGTATCCAGCTGTTTTCGGATCTTTTAACTTGGAAGGAAACCCCTCAATAT
>JAAKFP010000262.1 GCA_011065005.1 Chlamydiota bacterium
TTAAAGGATTAAACGCGAAAACAAAAGCTCATATATTCGAAGATATGAGAGCAGAAAAGTTGATCCAAACGACAGGCAAAGATAGAGATGAAATCGATCTTAGTAATTACGGCCATGTTGTTTTAGGATTCCAAGATGAAGAAAAAAAAGCGTATGATTCCAAAGCACATCAACAACACTATGCTTGGAAGGTTAGATCTGAAAAGGAGGAAGCAGGCGAGCAAAATAGTGATTCTCCCTTGAAGAGTGAGTATGTTTTGGATTAATTTTCCAAAATTTTCTTTTCTAAGAGGGCTCTGGTGAATCGTTATGCAATTTAACCTATACTCGCCTCATTAGTTCGATTAATGCCGAAGGCCTCAAAAAATGCTCTTACCTCACAGCTGCAATTTCAATTTGATTCATGTCCTTTCAAATTGGAATTGGAGCTCTGACCCCGGCCTTTTGGAAATTGCCAGAATGTGACATTTGGAAATTGCCGCTACATTACGCAACAATGCCTAGACAAAATGGGAGGGGAAAGGGGCCGGGGAAAGGGGCCGGAGCTGGGAAAGGGGCCGGAAAGGGGCCGGGAAAGGGGCCGGAGCTGCGATGTGCGATTCTCTGTTGTGCAAAACGGCAGCCCTTGTTGATGCTCGCTCTATCCTTGCTTATGCCTGTCGCCTTATTCCTGGCAGCACAGTCCGGGTGAGGCTTGTCGCAAGCTCGGTAAACATCATGGAACCATGTCTAAGCTGGCTAAACGTGTTGAGAACCGTTTGTCCTTGCTTGAGGTGGCAAGATCGCTGCTTTCCCAATATCCTCCCATTTCCGGTTGTAATGTGTTCAAAACAACAAACAACACGACCCCTTCGCTCCGTCCTCATTACAAAGACTTCATCACTACTACGAGTCGTTCCGCCCCCGTGCTGCACATTGATACTCTCACTCTTGTGGGACTTCCACTTGAGTTTCTCTCTTAACATTGCAACTACATTACACAACAATGCCTGGACAAAATGGGAGGTGAATGATACGGTATACGCGAAGATTTTGTTTTAATTTTTTCGAGGCGTAAATCATGAAGGCAGCAGTTATTCTATCGGTTTTACTAACTTTCTCCCTCCCTTCGATTTTAACGGGAATGGCGAGTGACCAAAAAAGCGCATGCATTCTACCGAAAGGGCAGACGTTACTCTCCGGAACCTATTGGAGCTATTCTGCAGATAAATTTTGGAATTCCAGTGGGAAGAAGTGCTCTGCTTATAATGAGTTCGATAAATTTGAGTATACTTTCTACCTTGAATATGGACTCACATGTCGCGATGGGATATCAGCAAAAGGTACCTGGGGAAAAATTGACGAAAGCATTAATGGAAAAACGTTCGGATTTGGAGATGTCGAAATAGCTTGGAAACATTGTTTGGGAACAAAATGGCGCCACCTCGTCTCCATGGAACTATTGGGAATTATTCCTGTTGAAGATAAGCATAAACCGGGACTGCGTTACGGGAAGTATGGAGGAGAGGTCAGCCTCCTCGCTTCACGCGGATTTTGTCTTTGGGAAAGAAAAGGAAGCTACGACCTTCGCTTGGGATATCGCAATTATGAAGGGTATCCCTCCGATCAAATTCGTGCGGATGGTCAGCTGAATTTCTTTCCCTTCTCACGCCTTCAGATTTCTGCCAGTGGCCATTTGGAATACGGACTTTTTAATGGCAACTCCAGAACCGATCAGAGCCTCTTCCTTCTGAGTCCCAACTACAGACTCTTCCGAGGGCAAATTGAAGCGGTCCTTTGCATCTGGAAAGGTCTCTCTGCCTTCGCTGGATACCACCAACATCTTTGGGGAAGAAATGTTGGAACCAATGGCGGTTTTTATGGTGGAGCCCGAGCACAATTCTAAAGGAAATTCACATGAAGGGTATAAAGTATTTCTTAGCGTTTATTCTGCTTGCTTCCCTTCTTCCTACAAAGGAAGCCGAAGCAAGCAATCGACATATTAGCGAAAAGGTTTGGAACGAAGTAACCCCCTACCTCCTCCCTGACGATCATCCTATCAAGCCTGTTTTGGATCGAATCTTCTCCGAGGAAAGGGTTCTTCTCAGCATCAAATCGATGAAAAAGGCGGGCTTCCACAATCCCAAACCAAGGAAATGGACACATACGATCGTCACAACACATCCCGAAGTCCCCGGGTATGTCTTCAAAGTGTTTCTCGATTCGCAACGTTATTTCAAAGGAAAGCCTGAATATATTCATTGGCTAGAGAGGATCCAAGGGGCACTAACGATTGATGCGGAGATAAAAAAGCGGGGTTGGGACGACATTTTCAAGGTCCCTAAAAAATGGATCTACCTGTTACCTGAAGAGCCTTCAGCACCCAAAGAGTTCATACGGAAGAATTTTATTTTGGTAGTAGAGGACATGAGCATTTTTGACACAAAAGAGAATGTCGAAAAGTGGAAAAGTGATTGGATCACTGAAGAGAAATTGGGTATGCTCCATATACTCCTGGAGGAACTTGGACTGCATGACTGTACCAAACCCGACAACATCCCCTTTTCTATCGATGGAAAGATCTCTTTCATCGACACCCAAACCTTCAACCAATGGCCCGTCCTCTACAAGAAGCTAACTCCTTATCTGTCACCCGAGATGCAAACCCACTGGAAAAACCTGACAAAAAAATGAGGTTTCAAAAAATTTGGTGTACGCAGAGCAATCTGCGCTTTTCGATGTGGAAAGGCCTCTTTTACACGCACTGCTCGAAGGGTTCTCTTGCAGGAAAGGGAGTATGGTACATCTTACATCGCGTAGAAAGATCTTTCCGGATCGAAAAGCGCAGATGGCTCTGCTCACTCCAAAGACCTCGATACGCTCGGCCATAAGCGATTGATATGGAAGAACTTGTTTTTTTTGAAATTTAACGTAGATTACTCTATTCTTTCTCTTTAGATTTGTAAAAAGGGGTTCTTAAAAATGAGTTTCGAAGTTCCAATTTCAGCATATGAATACCAGATCCCGCAAAGTAAGTTTCATTTTGACATCGAAAAGGTTGCACAGACTTATAAAACATATCATGAAAATCATCCTGGCTTGACATTAGTGATAGGGCACCCTTTTGAGGATAAAGATTTTCTCTGTAGAATTTGTAATGAACAACAAAACATCAAGGACATCTTTCAGAAATATGGTTTGGATCAGTATTTAAATTTGTACGAGCCAGAACAAATCCATGCCACCATTATCGAACTTGCTAGCCAGCATGATGAGTCTCAAATCAATCAACAAACACTTTCTGAACAAGAGCTTTCCGTTTCAAAAATGGGAAAGAGTAAAAATATCAACTTTGCCACAGAATGGATTAACAAAACGCAACCCTTTGACGTGGAATTAGGAGTTGGTGTTCTCTCGGAAGAGCATAAAGATCAAACAATCCGCATCACTGAGAATGGACAAATCGTTATGAAGGGTCGTGCGAAAGAACGTGATCTCTTGTCAAAATTCCGTGGTGATTTTGAGGACCAATCAAATATCGTTCATAAATATGGTCGTGGAGATGATGAATTCTTTTTTGTTATTGGTTATTTAACCCCATCTCAAGATCTCAATAATCCACATTTTATCGAAGAGCTTCTATCTCATATGCAAAAAAGACGGGAACTTATTCAATTATCGATGAAGGTAACAGGGTTGTCTGTGATCCTTTATCGACAAAGAACTTTATCCCCTTCGAAATGCATTAGACAATGGGATTTTCGATTGAGTCAAGAGCCTACGATTAATAAACTCTTTCAAGAGGTGACCAAAGAAAATAGTAACTATTCAGGTCCCTCCGTTTGCTACGCAAATGAGGCGATCTGAAAACTACACCGTAACTAAGAAGTAGAAAAACAAAAAAAGGACCGAAGGTCTGAAAGTAGATAGCCCAGGCAGCAGTGAAGGGAGCTTGCGACCGGAACGGAAGCCTGGGTAGTAGAGTTGTCCGAACAACCACATAGGTAACATTCTATCCAAGCACATGGGTGACATCATCCAAGCACATAGGTAACAGATTCATTTTATAATATTTCTCTTTTCATTTGTTCAGTTTTACCTAAAAAAC
>JAAKFP010000263.1 GCA_011065005.1 Chlamydiota bacterium
CGTGGGAAATTGTTTGTTGCCAAACAATGCGATAAGAGATAGTGCCAATAAATCGCCGATAAACGAACTGGATAGTGCGATACTGCCTCTCCTTTTCCTCTACTATGGGGCAGAAATTGACCGAAATGCTCAGTGAGGAGGCGGTAGGGTTTTAGACCGATCTGTGCCATCCCAGGCCTGACCCTTTTCCCGTCATTTTCTATTCCACATCATCTTCCCTACGTTTCTTTAACTCTTCAGTATTTCGATCTGTTTCGTCAAGCCCATCTCTTTCTTTGCGTTTGATTCCTTTCTGATCATACAAGTAAGTTACAACAATCTAGCCTTATAATCTGATCAATAGCCTCTGCTGTTACCCCCATGCATCCTCTTATGTCAAGTTCTAAATATTCATTTTCCTCGATTAACTTTAAGACTGACGTATCTGTCACCTGTGTGCAGTCTCTTAAGCCAAGGTATTCAAGATCTTGACTCTCTGCAAGCGTTGATACAAACTCATCTGTCACCTGTGTGCAGCCATCTAAACAAAGCTTCGTTAGATTTGGACATCTGTCCGCAAGCTCCATGAGCGACGCATCAGTCACCTGCATGCAACCTTTTAAGTCAAGGTCTTCAAGTTTGGGACACTTCTGCGTAAGCTTTAATACTGATGCTCCTGTCACCTGCTTGCAGCCACATAAATTAAGACCTGTTAGATTTGGACATGCTTTCACCAGTTCCAGAACAACAATATCACAAACTATTTTTCCATGCCTAAAAAGGTTTATATCTGTTAGCGGTTGCAGATTCCCTGCAAATACCAATACTCTATCTTGATTATTATAAATAGGGCGATCATCCATTGTATCTTTCAAGCATAGCTTGAGATGGGGAAAAATATTTCTCCATAGCGAACTCTTACTATCTTTTAGATGAAGCACTTCAAGGTATCGCCAATTTTCTAGTACCCTTCCTTCCAATTCATTAACAATCTTTTCATAATTTTTTTCCTGGAGAGTGAGTTTCTTCGTTTTTGGAAATCTTTCAGCTAACTTCTGCATCATCGTGCTATTGATGTCTGTGTCAAGAATCAATGTGTTAAGGTTTTGAAATTCCCATTTTTTTTGAATGAGTTGCTCAACAACTGTACTATTCGTCAATTTGAGGCAATTAACAAAAAAATTAAATGTTTCTAAAAAGGTTCGACTAGTATCATTTAGATTGCTTAGTTCTAAAGTCATCTCTTGGTTCTTATTCCAATCCAAACGAATGTCTGGCATTAACTTGGTTTGGTCACAACAAAGCTGGATCAGATTTTGATACTTATTCTCTAAGGAAAAGAGTAACAGAGGAAAAAGGGTCTCATTTTTGATATGTTTCTCTAAAGCCCTAGCACATTTTTTACATAGATCCTCCATACCAAGAAAATCTGCAACATTATGTAATGAGAGGAGTTTCTCATATTCAAAAGTGTGGAAATCAATATAATTTCCCTTGCAAATCTGATCAACGATCGTTAATTCTTCACTACCTACCTCATTTAGGATTATAGATTCTGACTCTTCAAAGAAAGGAAGTTGATGCCGAATCAAAGGCACGTGTTTCATCCATTGGTATCGATTGACTACATGTTCATTGCCTGATTTATCAATAATTTTTTGATCAAGGTACCCTTTACTTGGAAGCAATCCTTGTTGAATGGGATTCCCCTGAATCCAGATTGATATTTTTTCAGCTCTGCGCCAATTTTTCTCTTGTTCATTCTCCACTAACTCCTTATCAAAATTGATGAGTTCTTTCTGAAAGCTGTCTTTGTAACCTTCAGCTTTCTCGGGACAATGGCATACAAGCTTCACAAAGTGATAACTAGAAAGAGAACCCTTTTCATAGCACTGTAGGAGAAATTCAAAACATTCTCGTTGAGTGCTCAGCTGTACTTTTGCTTCAAGGGTATTCACCGACAAAGGTTGTCTCTTTAGACGGATATAATACATTAAAAGCTTATTGGGATTATGCGCCAAGAGTGGCCAGTTTGGAGAATTGGCACTTAATATATAAGGACTCAAACTTGAAGACAAACTACTAGCCATAACAGACCCTCCTTATTTACCAATCATAATACTATATTTATTGTTTTTACACAACTTCTTTTTTTTTAAAATTGATCTAAAAAACAACTCTGTCCAAAATTCTTAACTCGAACATTAGAGTAACAAGTTTTAATTTAAAAGAAAGGGGTCAAAGAAAGGGGTCAGAAGAGAAAGGAAGAAAGGGGTCAACGAAAGGGGTCTCAGGGGTCAAGAAACGAAAGGGGTCAAGAAAGGGGGTCGCCGGGAAACCGGCGTTCCTACCGCGACCCCCTTTCCCATTCCTTTTCTTTTGACCCTCTTTTTTTGAACGCTTACATTTGCCATCAAATGGGTAAACTGCTTTTATTGGGGGAGTACAGTAACAAACGGTATGCCTATGTCTGATAATCCTCCTTTAAAACCGGAACAACTTCGGCCCTATTGCGATCCGAAACAGTTTACCTTCAAAACCACTGACGACTTACAGCGTCTTGAAACGGTGATCGGTCAAGACCGTGCCCTAGCGTCGGTACAGTTCCTCATAGGAATTGAGCAGACCGGTTACAACCTCTTTGCCCTTGGAATATCGGGAACCGGCAAGCGGGCCGTCATTCAGGAAATTTTGGAAAAGCATGCCAACGGAAAAGAAAAAAAGGTATTCGACTGGTGTTATATCAACAATTTTTCCGATCCGCAAAAACCCCTATTGATACAATTACCTGCTGGTATGGGGCCCGCCCTAAAAAAGGATATGGAGGCCTTATGTGAAGATCTGCAAACGACACTCCCCACCATTTTGGAGAGTGAGGAATACCGCAAAGAGAAATTCAGACTCGAGGAAAAGCTTAAAGAACAACACCAAAAGAAGTTCGAAAAGATTCGAAAGGATGCGGAAAAAGAGGATTTGACCATCCTTTCTACACCAGAAGGTTTTGTCGTCGTTCCCACTTCTGCCGGAAAGGTTTTGACAAGCGAACAACTAGAAGAGCTCCCAAAAAAGAAACGAAAAGAAAAAGAAAAAAAAGTTTCTGCGTTTCACAATCGTTTAGCCTCTTTACTCTCGGAGTTGCCGCAAATTCATAAAGAAATTCGCGAACAACAACGGGAACTGAGAGAAGAATATGTTATGTTGGTAGCGGGAGGCATGATTGATGAACTCAAAGATAAGTATAAAAAGTTTCCGAAAGTTGTTGAATATTTTGAGGCAGCCAAAGAAGATGTCATTGCCACGGGCGATGAGTTTTGGGAAGAGGAGAAAACAATTCAAGGAGAGTTAGGACTAGCTTTTACGGTAAAACCCTCCTTCATTCGCTATGAAGTCAATGCATTCGTCACGCAAGAGAAGAAAGATGAAGTTCCCATCATCTACGAAGATAACCCAACTTTTGCCAATCTGATTGGTAGGATTGACCACATCTCTCAGCTGGGAGCTCTAGTTACCGACTTTACTCTAATTAAAGCTGGTGCCCTTGCCCAGGCTAATGGAGGATACCTCTTTTTAGATGCTCATAAGGTGCTGGCACATCCCGAATCCTGGGATGCCTTAAAACGAACCTTGTACGCACAAAAAATTACCATCGAGTCAATAGGACAACGCCTTGGATTATTGAATACAATCTCTCTAGAACCCGAAACAATTCCTCTAGACCTCAAGATTATATTGCTTGGAGAACGGTTTATCTATGACTTACTCTTCAACCTCGATCCTGAGTTTCGAGAACTGTTCAAGATCACAGCAGACTTCTCCACAGATGTAGCACGAAAGTCTGAATCGGACCTGAACTACGCACAATTTCTCGCAACAATGATCGAACGCGAAAAACTTAAACCCTTCGACCGTGAAGCAGTAGCTAGAGTCATTGACCAAAGCGCACGCTCCGTCGGCGACGCAGAAAGGCTATCCCTTCATATGCGTAGTGTTGCGAATCTATTACGCGAAGCAGATTACTGGGCCTCACAACGGAAAAGCGACATTGTCGGAAAAGAAGATGTACAAAAAGCC
>JAAKFP010000264.1 GCA_011065005.1 Chlamydiota bacterium
TTTGTCTCTCTCCTCTCTGTCTCTCCTCTTCTGTGTTTGATTTGTCTCTCTCCTCTCTGTCTCTCCTCTTCTGTGTTTGATTTGTCTCTCTCCTCTCTGTCTCTCCTCTTCTGTGTTTGATTTTTCCCTCTCTCTTCTGTATAATATAGAGTTCTTTACAGCAGAAGGATGGCCAGCTAATGCCTATAGAATATTCGATCATCATCCCTCTAAAAAATGAAGAGGGAAACATCCGGGAACTCATCGACGAGGTCGACCCTGTCATGCAATCCCTAGCGAAACCATGGGAACTCATCTGCATCGACGACGGTTCCACAGACCAGACGCTACCACTCCTCGAGAATCTCGCCAAAGAAAAACCCTACCTTCGGGCCATCGTTTTCAGCAAAAACTATGGGCAGTCGAGCGCTTTTGACGCTGGATTCCAAGCAGCAAAAGGCAACTTTATCATCACTCTGGATGGAGACAGACAAAATGACCCTGCGGACATTCCCAAACTCATTGAAGTCTCAAAAAATTATGACCTCGTCTGTGGCATCCGAAAAAAGAGAAAAGATTCTTTCATCAAAAAGATCACCTCCCTCCTTGCAAACCAGGTACGCAGCCGATTTTGTCGAGACGGCATTCAGGATACAGGATGTTCTCTAAAACTGTACCGTAGGGAATGTCTACTAAAAATTAAAATGTATCATGGTATGCACCGCTTCCTTCCGGCATTATTTCAACTCGAAGGCTTTCGCGTGGGAGAAATCGCCGTTAGCCATCGCGAACGGATCAAAGGGAAAACAAAATACAACTTCCTCAACCGCTCTTTTAATACCGTAGCGGACATGCTGGCAGTAAGGTGGATGATCAACCGTAAGTTAAAATACAAAATCAAACGTGAAATCTCATGAGTAAGCGTATCTTTCTTTTAGCCGGAGAAAAAAGTGGAGACCTCCTCGGCAGCTTTCTAATCAAAGCATTACGTCAACGTCTCCCAGAACATTTTCTTTTCGGTGTTGGCGGCCCCGAAATGCGCGGAGAAGGCATGGAATGCCTGCTGCATACCGAAGACTTCGAAATCATGGGATTTTCCGATATTCTCCGATCTCTCCCAAAGCTGCGAAGGCAGTTTCGCACCGTTCGAGATCACATCCTTCAAACAAAACCTGACGCCACAATTTTTATCGACTACCCGGGGTTCAATCTACGTATGGCAAAAACCCTAAGAGAACGAGGCTATCGCGGCAAGCTCGTGCAGTATATCAGCCCCACCGTCTGGGCGTGGGGGAAGCACCGCACAGAACATATGGCAAAAACGTTAGACCTCCTAATGACCATCTACCCCTTCGAGAATGCACATTTCTCCAAAACATCTCTCAATGTGAAATATGTAGGCAACCCCATAAATGAGATCATCAATAAGCACACCTATGATGAGCAATGGGCGAGGTTGTTTGGAATTAAAGACCCCGAAAACCTCGTTGCCATCTTTCCCGGCAGCCGTAAAGGCGAGATCCAACTTAACCTCCCCTACCAGCTAAAAGCCGCCGAATTGTTAAAAAAAGAGAATCCCGAGCTGTGCTTCGCTATCTCCTGCGCACACGAAAAAATTATGCCTCTAATGCATCACATCCTTCACGGCAACAGCCTACAACTGAACAAAGATATTTTCCTTCTCCCCAAAGCATATTCCTACGAACTGATGAGAACCTGCCGAAGCGCGATCGCAAAATCTGGAACAGTAACTCTGGAACTTGCCCTCCACCAATGCCCTACGGTAGTTGTCTATAAGCTATCACTGTTAAATCGGCTAATCGCACAGTTCTTCCTGCGACTAAACCTCCCCCATTATTGTATCGTCAATATCCTAAGCGGAAAAACCGTCTTTCCAGAAATTATTGAAAAAGGATTAACACCTCAACGAATCTACCAAGAACTGAAAAAACTCCATAACAACACTGAGGAACGAAAAACCTGCATAGAGCAATGCCGGAAGCTTCCATCGATCCTGCAAGACAATGACACCAGCAGCCTCGCCGCGAAAGCTGTTGAGGAACTGATCTCATGAGCAAACCTCTCCGATTAAAGCTCAAGCAAAAATGGCTTCCCTTCATCTATGCATATCTGGGGAGAGCCTTCCTCAAGGTCCTTGGACTTACGTGCCGATTCCGCATCGAAGGCGCAGAGAGATTTGCCAAACATGCCGAAAACAACAAATGCATCCTGATGTTCTGGCACAACAGGATCACTATGGCAACAGAAATCCTTTTACGCGCTGCCCCCCAGTTTAACTACGCAGCAATGGTCAGCAAAAGCCGCGACGGAGAAGTGATCGCCGTTCTAACAAACAGCTACAGACAAGCAAGATCCATTCGGGTTCCCCACAACGCCCGCTCAAAAGCCCTTCAAACAGTGATACAAGAACTTGAGAACAATGATGAGATCATGATCATCACTCCCGATGGACCCAGAGGCCCCATCTATAAAGTAAAACCAGGGATTGCTATCGCCGCACAAAAAACTGGCGCCAGCGTCATTCCCATGTCGTGGTCAACAAACAAATACTGGGAACTACCCACTTGGGACAAACTCATGCTTCCCAAGCCTTTCTCGACAATCAATGTTACATTGGGAGAACCCATTTCCATACAAAATGAAGGGAAGGAAAGCCTCGAAAAAGGGATAAACACATTGGAAGAAGCGTTGCTGTCATTAGAAAACAAAAGTCATTGATAAATTTACGTAACCGTTCAGACAATGTCGTCAACTTAATCTGAGATTTTCAACGCAAAGGAGCAAAAGACGCCAAGACGCAAAGAAATTTAGGGTGTTCTCCTTAGCGTCTTTGCGTTTAATTTTATTTCTTAAGTTGACGACATTAACCGTTCACCCAAGCTCATCCTTGATTTTTTTGAGAAGATCCATTTTGACGAGCCTGATCGCCCCTTGTATGCTGTGCATGAGGCCCCGCTTCGTCACAGCACTGTGACACTTGACCACGATACCATCTACTCCACAAACAACTGCACCAGGATACTCATCATAGTTGAAATGACGCTGCATTTCGTCTAAGATCCGATGCATCTCGATCGAAGAAGTATCTTTTAAGGCATCCTGAAGATAATGAAAAATAAAGGAAGAAATCCCCTGAGAAGTCTTTAGCATGACATTGCCAGAAAAGCCATCCGTCACAAGAACATCAACCTTGCCTTGAAACGCCTCCCGACCTTCGATGTTTCCCAGAAATCGGATTTTTGCATTCGGCGCCTCAGACTCCCTCAGCAAAGCGTGATAAGCCTCACGAACTTCTGCAGTTCCCTTTTTTGACTCCATCCCAATATTTAATAAGCCTACTTTAGGAACATCTACCTCTAAAGTACAACGCTGAAACGCAGCACCAATATGCGCGTACTGCACGAGTTGGCGTGCCTTGCATGAAACTAACCCTCCAACATCCATCATCGCCAAGGGTCTGCCTTGAGTAGGAAGAACAGCAAGGAGTGCAGGTCTCTCCATGCCAGAAAGCTGTGGCAAAATGATCGTCGTGCCTGTGATCAAAGCTCCCGTATTGCCTGCAGTGACAAAAGCATCGATCTTACGATCACTCAACTGACGAATCCCAACCACCAAAGAAGAGTCTTTTTTTAAACGAACAGAGGATAAGGGATCGTCCTCCAATGTGATATACTCTTCGACGATATGTAGATCGATCTGTGAGGCTCCTTTTTCCTTCCAGGAGGCCCCCTGCTCTGTCCGAAGCAACTTCTCCACATTCTCATGGTTTACATAAACCACAAGAGAATCAGATTCCTCCAGCTCCTTAGCAACCTGTAAGACCGCCTCAAAGAGTAGTTCAGGAGAACTATCACTCCCTAATAGATCAACTCCAATGCGCAAATGGAAAACTCCAATTCTTCATCTTAGGAACCGTGCAAAAACAACTTGCACATTTCTGATATCACAGCATCTTCATCTGCTACGTTGCAAATCCTTGAAAACTAAGAAGTTGGCTGCGGATTTGCGCCTTGCAGCTGAAGCGCTG
>JAAKFP010000265.1 GCA_011065005.1 Chlamydiota bacterium
GTCCGACAACTTCAGTGTTCAGGCGGTTGTACCCGCCGGCAAGGTAGGTGCCGGGATAGTGATGATCATCGGCATCTACTTCTGGGAAAGCTCCCCGTGTTGCGAAGTATCCATTTCCCAGGGTGCAAAGGGATTCCCTGAGTCCTTCTTGTTCCGGAATAAATGTATCGTAAACTAGTGACCAGTTGTGCTCATGAGCCATAATATTTACTTAAGTAAGGATTTTAGAAATTTTTCTACCTCATCGGGGTCTTTGAGTGTGTATTTTGCTGCTGTAGGCTTGGGTTCCTCTTGGACAACAATGCCAATGCCGTGGTCGATGAGGGCTTTGAAGGCATCTTCATCGGTAACATCATCTCCGAGGTATATGGGGATAACGTCTTCTCGATCGAGTTTGAATAGTTTTAGAAGCCAATGTAGTGCTTTCCCTTTATTCCAAGGGATGTTGGGTTGCAGTTCGAAGATTTTTTTCCCTGTGGTTTTTCGGAGATCTTCATAATAATGACTATGAACCTCGTCGACGATTTTTTCGACCTCCTCTTCTTTTTCTGGTTTGACCTGACGATAGTGAATCGCTACAGAATATTTTTTTCTTTCGACCCAGGCTCCATTAATCTGGGGGATCGCCTCACGCAGTTCTTTTTCGCTGGCTTCTAATGCCGGTAGTTTTGTTTTCCCTTCGTCAATTTCGAAATGTTGATCGTTTGGGCCTGCGATGTCAAATCCGTGGCTTCCCGCGTAGAAGAGGTCTTCGATTTTCACATGTTTCTCTACATCGGGGCGGTCTCTGCCGCTGATAATGGCAACGGTGTATTTCGCTGCTAGCTGTTTGAGGGTATTATGCATTGCCTCGCCGAGGATGGCCTGGTCGGGGTGGCTAACAATGGGGGTAAGCGTTCCATCATAGTCTAGGAAGATGGCAAATTCTTTGTTTTGATGCGTTTTTCGTATTTCATCTAGGCTTTCTAACGCATTGGGTCTGACTTCGAGATCATCATGTATAGAGACCTCTTCTAAATCTTTGACGACTACATCAGCGCCATTTGCGAGAAGGGCATCGGACTGATCAGCACGATCTACGCCAATCACGAGGGTGAAGTTGCCGCTTCGACCTGCTTGAACTCCGGAGATAGCATCTTCGACGACAACGGCATGTTGCGGCTCGACGCCTAACTGTTCGGCAGCTTTAAGGAAAATATCTGGTGCTGGTTTTCCTTTGATGTTCATTTTGGCCGTGTCAATGCCATCGATTTTGGCGTCAAAAAGGTGTGCAGCGCCAACTTTGTTGATGATGGGGGTACAGTTTTTACTGGAAGAGATCAGCGCGGTTTTGATTCCCCGTTTTCGGAGTTGTTTGATCAGTTCTATGGATGATGGGAATACTTCTACGCCGGAGCGTTCAAGCTCTTCGACAAACATTTTGTTCTTTTTATTGCCCATGCCGCAGATGGTCTGTTGTTCGGGAGGATCATCGGGATCCCCTAGTGGGATTTCGATCTCTCGAGATTTCAGAAAACTTTCGATGCCCTCATACCTTGGCTTTCCGTCTACATACTTGAGGTAGTCGGCTTCGGGGTCAAAGGGTTCAAAAGGGTGACCTTCTGTATCGGCGTGGTTTTTTAGAAATTCGTCGAATAGCCTCTTCCAGGCGGTGGCATGGACAGAAGCGGTTTTTGTGATTACTCCGTCGAGGTCGAAGATGACAGCGTGATGTTTTTTGGGAGAAATGATAGCTTTCTTCACGGTGCTCCTAGGATTTAAGTGTTAGCGTGCTCGCTTTCCTGTATATATAGCATACTATTTTTTTTCGACCGGAAAATGGTAACATCGAAAACACAACCAAAATTTTAACCACAGATACACACAGATGAACGCAGATAAGGTAAGTGTTCACCCATTGGGTGAACGGTTACTGCGACAAAGCTCTCTTTTACGGAGAATTAATGAAGCCTTTATACTATCTTAATTTTGATCATGCATAAATCTAATTTTTAGATGTTTTAATAAAAGTACAGTCGCTCCCGCTGAAGCAACTTTTTGAGTGTTAATGATTTATTTACCACCGAGAGCACAGAGAACACAGAGAATGAAAAAATTTCGGGGTTTATTAAAAATAGACCCTCTCATAAAACCTAAAATTTCTCTCTGTGCTCTCTGTGAACTCTGTGGTGAAATTTCCAGCGGGAATTGCTGATAAAAGTAAGAGGTTTTGAAGATGTTTACTATTACCAGAGATCATGTTCCAGATCAAGGTCAGGTGCTGGAAATTTTACGAAAAATCCATGAACAGCAAGCCGTTCCAAAAGAATGTTGCCGAGAAGATGAATATAAACGTGTTTCATTCGGGGTGGAAGAACTGAAAAAGGAGATTATAGATTTCAGTGCTCGATTGGACATGCCAGATGCTAGTGAAGAAAAAAAGAAAGAGATTTGCATAAATAAATTTGATAGGAAACACCCCCTGAAAGATCGCGATGTTATTTATGATCATGGTGGTAGCCTTACAGTCATTCCCGTTGGGCTTATCGTACGTTCTCTTTTTTCTATGAAACCTTTGGAAGAACAAACGAGGGAGTGGGTAACAAAAGTTAGAGATCTCCGTGAGTGGAAATTTAAAGAGATAGAAGAGGAAAGATCGCCTTCAGATGACAGAACCCAGAGGGTTTTAGAACGGGCTACTGTTAGTGTGTTTGAAGCACGAAAAGAGCGAGATGCTGCGTTGGCGCGTTTAAAGCAATTGGAAGATATTCCGCCGAGATATGAGAAACGAGGCGCTGATCAGGAAAGCCTCCCCGGCCTTTTTGAAGAGGAAGAATCCCTTTATGCAGAAAGGTATAATGGCATTCGGGAGATGACAGAGCTTGTTGAGAAAGGGATAGAATATACTTGTAAAGACCTATTTGAGCGATCCGATCCCTACCCTTTCGAGGACATTGGTTCCGATACTCCAGATCGTAGGCTCTATCATATCAATCGTTCCCAGGAAATAGCTTATGGTGATGAATTCGAAAGCCATCGCACAGCAATTGTAGCTTACGTGATGTTACGGTTTCTCCAAGGAGCAAGTCTAAGGAGTTCGCAAGAGGAAGGGATTTGTCATGGAGATCCGAAAGTTGTTTTCAATGATCAGGACCTTTTTGTTCAACACTCTAAGCCGATCCGCATACCCTTAGATCCTCAACGCCCACCGATTGTTGTATTTCAAAATCCTTGCTCTTGGGCATTACAGCCTGACCACAATAATTACCCTGAAGGAATAGACCCTGTCTCTGCAAAATTGATTCTGGACAGGTTGACAGATGAAGAAGAACTCCATTTAAAGCACCTCATTCTAGATCCTTTTATGTTGCTAGAAGATGGCCTGAGGGATGCCTATGTCTATCGGGACCGGGAAGGTGAGAGGGGTTCTCTTCTTAGGACAGGGTATGATCTGATTTATACTATGGCTAGAGCTTTGATGCAGAACTACAAAACGCAAATAGGACATAAACTGCTAGAAATATTCGATGACGGAGGCAAGAAACCATTTAAGAGACCGGATAGCTTGCCAACAGCCGCAGTAGTAGATGAAGAGGAGGTTGATTGGTGTCCGGACTTGAAATCGCTAGACAAAGGCATTCAAAGTGGAATTGAAGAGAGACATAAACAGCTATCGATCGTGTGGAAAAATATGTCGAAAGAGCTTTTACAGCCTGCTGGGTTGTCAGGAGGAGAGTCCTTGAATAGCCGTGACTTTAAGCAGCAAGTTGGAAAGCAATATTATCTAAAGCATAACTTTAGCAACTCAAGTTGTAGAATGGATACGCTCGCAACGCTGGTCTTTCAAGAGACACCAGAGGATTTCCAAAAGGCCTGGCCAATCATGAAAACGATAGCCAATTATCTGGATAACCCCAAAAATCGGAGGAAATTTGAAGAGAAAATTCAAGAGCGTAATTTAACCGTGGAAGAATTGCAGGACAGTTACCGAAGGCAGGGAAAAAGTTTAATTGTGGATGATTTTGAGATTGAATTGGCCGCTTATGC
>JAAKFP010000266.1 GCA_011065005.1 Chlamydiota bacterium
AGAGCTTGGGGCACTTGAAATACAAGCCTTTATGGACCTACCAATTGAAACCTCCCTTTGAGGAAATTGAACATACAGCAGATGTCGCTTTCCATGTCAGAGGAGAGAATCTCCAGCAAATCCTTATCCATGCACAAGTTGCGTTAGCCTTTCTTTTTCCTCCCCTTTTATCCTACATTTCCGATACAAAGAGGGTTGAAGACTTAGACGATATTATCATCGAATTAAATGCACTCATCACCAAAACAGATGAGCAACTGGGGTGTCCGTTCAAGGCGGTAAGCTTTCATGGGGACCTCCTTGAAGAAGAGGATAAAACCTTGATGTGGGAGATGATTATCGATGTATAATTTGAAAAAGATTGGTGATGCTACCTACCTTCTGCCGCAAGAAGGAGGAATGAAAGTTCCCGGACTGATTATTGTCACCGAAAAGCTGATGGAGGAAATCGAGTTCGACCGTCCTCTGGAACAAGTACGGAACGTTGCATTCCTCCCCGGAATTGTTGGGTACAGCATTGCGATGCCAGACATCCACTGGGGCTACGGCTTCCCAATTGGTGGCGTTGCCGCAATGGATGCCGAAACAGGTGTCATCAGCCCGGGAGGTGTGGGATACGATATCAACTGTGGTGTCCGATTGGCGGTCATTCCCGAACCGTTCAAATCTTTGTCAGACAAGCAAAAACACGAACTTCTCGCCGCAATCTTTAAACATGTTCCCTCTGGAATAGGTCGTGGTCACAAAAAAATACGCGGGTTAAGCGATCGTGACTACAAGGAGCTCATTGAGCAGGGTGCCAGATGGTCTGTGGAACAGGGTTATGGGCTCCCCGAAGATCTCGAACACATCGAAAGCAATGGCCTCATAAAAGGGGGAGATCCCCTCGCCGTTTCAAATCACGCAAAAGATAGAGGACGCAAGCAGCTAGGGACTGTCGGCTCAGGAAATCACTTTATAGAAATTGGCGAGGTCCAAAAGATTTTTATCCCCGAAATTGCTGAAGCGTGGGGAATCCAAGAGGGGCAAATCTACATTCTCATGCACAGTGGTTCCCGCGGATTTGGACACCAAGTATGTCAAGACACTTTGAACACCTTTGTCAAACAAGGATTTGCCGAAGGACTCCCCGACAAACAACTCGTGGCAGCTCCCATCAACAGCGAACATGGAAAAGCCTACTTCGCTGCCATGGCAGCAGCTGCAAACTTCGCTTTTAACAACAGGCAACAGATTCATCATCTCGTTCGACAAAGTTTTAAAGAGGTCTTAGGGACCCCTCCTGAGAACATTCCCCTCATCTATGATGTTTGTCACAATATTGCTAAGTTCGAGGAGTATGAGATCGAAGGAGAGAAGAAAACAGTCTGCGTCCATAGAAAAGGTGCTACACGCGCTTTTGGTCCCGGCACAAAAGAACTTGCCCCCATTTTCCGAAAGACAGGACAACCCGTTCTCGTCCCCGGCGATATGGGACGCGCCAGCCACCTCATGGTAGGGCTGGGAAATCCGCTGACATGGTGTAGCTCCTGCCACGGTGCCGGAAGAGCAAGAAGCCGTGTCAAATCGAGAAAATTGTGGAGCGGCCGAGACCCGATACTGTATATGGAACAACAAGGGGTGGAAGTGATGGCGACATCAATGAGAACGATCACCGAAGAGATGCCCGATGCCTATAAAGACGTCGACGCTGTCGTCGAAGCCGTACAAGAGGCGGGCCTAGCAAATATGGTGGCAAGGCTCCGTCCCCACCTCGTCATGAAAGGATAAATGATCATGAGAATCCAGCCCAGACCGCATCAAGAATATCCCTGGTATGTGCGGTTACTCTTGAAATTACAACGACGAAAATATGGAAAAGAGCTCGATTCCTCAAAGATCTGGGCAAGGTCTCCCAAGGTCTTTCTAGGTTTATCCTTTTTTTACGGCGCTCTCGACAGGAAAAGCTCCCCCCTAGACCCTAAACTTTCTGCCCTGATAAAAGTTCGTGTTTCGCAGATTAACCATTGTGAATTTTGTATTGATATCAATACGGCAGCATTGCTTTCCCTTGGTGGACACCAAAACAAAATCCATGAACTCCAAAAGTTCCAGGAAAGCCCTCTATTTTCTGAGAAGGAAAAGACCGCTCTCACCTATGCAGAAGCGATAACCTTTACCGATAGAGATGTGACAGATGTTCTCTTTTCTCAACTTAAAGAGTATTTTTCCGACGACGAAATCGTGGAACTCACAGGGCTTATCGCCTTTCAAAACTGCTCTAGCAAATTCAACAACGCCCTTAACATACCTTCACAAAGCTTTTGCGTTGTTCCTTCGCTCTCTGATTTGGCAGAAGAGCACGAGAAAAAAGATTAAACACAGAGACACAGAGACACAGAGATAAAAGAGAAAATTCTCTTTTATCTCTGCGTCTCTGTGCCTCTGTGTTTAATTTTTATAATCGCATTTCGAAGTCTTGTCGGACCATCTCCCGAGCGATCTCAGGATCATGCATATCCAGATCCAACCACCGAAAAAGGGGCTCTTTTCGGAACCATGTAAACTGCCTTTTTGCATATCTCTTTGACGCCTGCTTGAACTGCTCGAGGAAGTGACAATAATCGACATCGGTCTGTTCGGTTTCTAGGTAGTCCAACGCTTGACGATAACCTATCGCCTGTGAAGTAGAAGAATTCTCTAGCAATCCCTCTTTTTTCAGTTGCTTCACCTCCTCCAACAACCCTGCCTCCATCATCTTTTCACATCGCTTTTCGATCCGCTCATAAAGCTTCTCTTTAGGTCGATACAGAAACCAACAGTGGAAGTCAAAGTTTTGAGGCGTCCTTCTCCCCTTCCAGGAGTGTTTGCTGACCTTCTGACCACTGACCGAAATAATCTCTAATGCTCGAATAATTTTCTGCTTATCATTCTTAGTGATGGTACTCGCATACTGCGGATCTAGCTGCCGCAAACGTTCATATAGAGCCTCGATCCCAAATTTTTCCATCTCTTCTTCTAAGCTTTTTCGCAATTCTGGCACTGAAGGAGGGCCACTTGGTGGACCATAAAGAAGGGAATGCAAATAAAAACCGGATCCACCTACAATAATAGGGACAGCACCGCGACGATGGATTTCTTGGCAGCAGTGCCTCGCTTCATAATAAAAATCGACCACATTGAAGCTTTCTGTAATATTTCGAATGTCAATCAAATAATGAGGAACAGCCTTACGCTCTTCGGGAGAGACTTTCGATGTTCCGATATCCATACCTCGATAAACTTGCATGGAATCCGCCGAAATGATCTCCCCCGGCAAATCCTTAGCAAGCTCAA
Source organism: Chlamydiota bacterium (assembly GCA_011065005.1). Classification (GTDB taxonomy): domain Bacteria; phylum Chlamydiota; class Chlamydiia; order Chlamydiales; family Waddliaceae; genus JAAKFP01. The sequence goes on from JAAKFP010000266.1 coordinate 3,316, forward strand.
TAGCAAAGTCTGTTTTTCCGCAAGCAGTGGGTCCCGCAAGAACAATCACTTTCTTCTTAGGAAGGTGCAAGTCCTCGGTCATCTGCTTTTGCGCTTCCACAGCAAAGCCGAGGAAAATCCTTTGAATATCTTCCTTTTCAAGAGTTGGTGTTGTTTCGCTTTGTAAACCCATAACCCCCAAAATTTCTCAAAAACCTCTTGTATACTCAATTAAGGTGAAGAATTGAGTATATCACCATCTTACAGCATGGCATCATTTCTCTCAAATGCAACAAAAACCTAAAATGTAAAGTTTATTTTTATACGATCCCTTAACGAGGGGTGCTGACAACATCCTCTTTCGACTCAAGGAAGTCTGTTTTTTCGAACCTTTTCAGAAACTGAACTCTTTCAGCTGCAACACGTAACTTACATCTTTTGTCACCATCTTTCGCATGCCATACATCAAGTTGCAACCGTCCCTCCACGAGAACAGGAGAAGAAATATCCAAAGCATTCACACAGCTTTCAGCTTGCTTAGGAGGCTAGAAGAAATAAACTTTACATTTAGGCTGTTATAGCTCTTCAGTTGCGAGGCGCAAATCTGCAGTCAACTTATTAGTTTCCAAAGATTTGCAACAAAGCAAGTGAAGATGATAGGACAGCATAAATGTAAAAGTTA
>JAAKFP010000267.1 GCA_011065005.1 Chlamydiota bacterium
GCATTACCAGAAAGAGTTGGTACGGAAAATGTTGTATCTTCATTCATACCGCACACACTACCAAAAAAGCATTCTTAAGGGAATAAAAAAAATATTGCTGTTTATTTTTCAGATATCCCCGACTCAGGAGGGGGTATCTGAATAGTTACAAAATTTTTATATTATTCTCTCTTTATTCTCTGCGTCTCTGTGCCTCTGTGTTTAATCCCCCTTTTCCTCCATTTCTCCCCTCCAAAAAAAAATGAAGCCAGGCTAAAAAGCCTGGCTCCATAAACGAAAAAAACCTCCAAAGGAGATTTTACTTATTCGGTTAGATTTAGAGGAATTTGATCGCTTTTAGTTGATCAAAGAAATACTCAACTTTGATTCTATTCTTCTCTAAATCTGCATAAAAATGCTTCCACTTGCTTTCAAATGCATTTACTTGTGCAGCTGTGAACAGTGGTTGTATTTTATATCCAGCTTTTGGCTTAACAACTTTTGCATAGCGATTGATAATGGCCAAATTTTTTCTTACAATAACGTGGTATTGATCGATCTGTTTTTTCAACGCTTTTACAGCAATCTTCACATTATTATCACCATTAAGGGCTAATGTATTAAGCCGCTTAAACCATAAAGTTTTAAACTTAATGAGATTGGTGTTTAATGTGATGAACCTTCTCTTGATAGCAGGATCTACTTTCCAGAGAACTTTCTTTGTTTTCAGGTTTCTTTTCAATAGACTTTCCAATTTCACAAAATCGCTTTGAATTGGAACGATCATTTTTTTTGCATAATTGATGAAAGCGATGACATCTTTTTTGACATAGTCACGAATGTAACTCTTAAACTTTGGCAAGTCAACTCTAAGAGCAGCTGGCACACCTGAAACACCTTTCAATGAAACAGGAATCTGCTTCATGAACTTTGCAGTATTTGGATTAATAATATTAGCTTTTCTAATCTCATGACCTAGAGCAGTATGGATCGTGATCAATCTTCTCGCAACCGCATCTTTTGCACCATATTTCCTCTTTCTAATCACAGCAAAGCTGTTGAGGTTTTTAAGAAGAGTGTTAAATCTTGGTACAATAATAACTGGTGTTACCACTGCCTTCTTAGCAACTTTTTTTGCTTTTGTTGTTCTTACAGCTTTTTTTGCTGTTGCACTTTTTTTGGCTACAGAATAACGCGCTTTCTTTTGAGGCGCCTTTCTTGTTGCAAGTCTTACCATTGTTAACCTCCTTTGTCTTTAGAACAATGTCTTTTTTGCTAGCTTAATAGATGTTCCTCTTTTCATAAGATGATGAATCACTGTCTCAGGAATTCATGAAAAAAAAGAACATCTCATTTAAATAAATTTTCTGGAGACATATCGCATGGCAATTTGATTTACTCCACTTTTCTCTATTTAATTGTTTTGTAATTCTTATCAAATAGTTTTTTTTATTTTTTTTTAGAAAATTTGCAAGAGTTAAATATTTTCGACTTGAAATCGAAATTACTTATAGTAAAAAAAATTGAAAAAATCGACAATCTTATATGTATGTAAGACAGAGATGGTTACGCATGTTCCCTCAAATTTTTCACGGAAGAAACCGATCTTTTTCTGATTCATCAGGAAAATAACAAACAATTTTGCTAAAAAAATGGTGGCGGTTGCGAGCAATGAAACGATACCCCCAATCATAAAGCACCGGTGGCAAGAAAGAGATCCACCCTAACAAACTCCACTTCCCACCAAGTAACCACGCAATGCGAAAGGCGCCGTGCCCATAGATATATACTTTCTCATTGGATGTTTCAAAGTTTTCGATCAGAATTAATGAGTCAGCGCTCTTAACATGCTTTGGCAGCTCCTGAAGCCTTTCTGAAGCTGTTTTTCCTTGTAACGGAGCAAATACAAATTTTTTATTGCGGTCGGCCTTGAGTAAAAATTGAACGCTTCGATCACACATACCACATTGGCCATCATAGAACACAAGATGCTTTTCAGTTTCACTCATGAGTAACTTTCTCTGTATGTGGGGGTACAAGAACCTTCGGCTGTGCCTTCTTCAATGCATCAAACTCTTTGAGGAGATTATTAGCTTCTTCATCGGAACATTGGCCGCTTTGAATCTTCCTTTTTACCTCTTCTCTTTTTTCCATCCAATTGCGATCGAGAATTTTTTGAATCGTTTCGATGAAATCTGTTTCGGCTCTCTGTAGGTTGATTTTCTTTTGCAAAAGTTCCGATATGAGTTCCTGATCTTCCTCCTCTTTGATCAGTGTTAACAGATCACAAGGGAGTTGGTTGTTCATGTTATGAAGGTAGGTCTGATAAATACGCCTACATGCTGCATCTCGTAGGTCTTCGGGAGTGATATTGTTTTGTGCAGTTTCAATAAATTGGCCTTCTTCTTTCCCCTTTTCAAGCAGCCAACGTAAGAAATCGGACTCCAAAATGCGATCTGGATTTATGGAATGCAGTCCAACGCTTGCGGACTTTCGGATGTGGATATTGGGGATAAAGTCCTGCCCTACTCCAATCATATGTTCTGGAATTTGGGTTAAATGGGCCAGCTTGCGGAGGCTTTCATGAACCATGAGAGAGTGTTTCCACTCGCGGATTTGTTTGGCAAGGATTTGTACCAGTTCGTTTTTACCAGCGGGACTGTTAATATTGATCGCTCGGGAATGGTACTCAACGAGAAAATCGAGATAATCTTTACTATTTTCGAGCATTTTGAGAAACGACTCTGCACCTTTCTCTTTCAAGAAAGTATCCGGATCGTTCCCTGGGGGCAATTGTACAAGGCGCACTCCGGCACCCTCTTTTTGGAAGAGGTTGCCGATTTTTGTTGCGGCTTCCATACCTGCATCATCAGAATCAAGAGCAAGATAGACTTGATTGACTCCGAGCTGCATCAACACCTGGACGTGACCTTCACCAAAAGCGGTCCCCTGTCCGGCTACGGTGAAATTAAAGCCGGAGTGAATCAGGCTAAGGGCATCGATTTGCCCTTCGACGACGATAACGCGACGTTCTTTGGCGATACGGCGTCTGCAGTGGTTTAGACCAAAAAGGACGCGCGATTTTTTGAACAGAGGGGTTTCGGGGGTGTTTATATATTTGCCGCCGAAAGTATCCTCTTTGTATTTTCGTGCTGAAAAACCGATGACGGCACCTGTGGGATCATGAATGGGAAAGGCGATCCTATCTATAAAAAATTCTCGGTATCCTCCAGAGGATTTTTGTGCAAGAAGCCCTGCAGCTTGCAAGACGTCGTCGTTGATCGACTTTTCTTCCATCACCTTGCGGAAAATTCCGAAGCTTTTTGGTGCCAATCCCACCTGAAAGCTCTTGATAAACTCAAGGTCTATTCCACGGTGATAGAGGTATTGAAGGGCTTCATGTCCTTCGGGGGTGTGCAAAAGGTAAAAGTGATAGAATCGCGCAGCCGTCTCCAAAGCCTGTTTCATCAAAGCTTTGCTAGGGCCTTTGGGTTGATCTCTGGCTTCTACATGCTCTAAGTAAACTTGAAATCGTTCTGCGAGGCTTTCGACGGCGTCGGAGAAGCTCATCTTCAAGTGATTCATTAAGAACTGAATCGCATCACCATGAGCACCACAGCCAAAGCAGTGGTAGTGGTGATCCCCCTTTTGGATATGGAAAGAGGGAGTTTTTTCATCATGGAACGGACAAAGGCCTTTAAATGAGGAGCCTGAGCGTTTCAAATCGACGTGAGTGGTGATCACTTCTACAATATCGATCCGCTGCCGTAATGTTTCGAGACTTTCCTTGCTGAATAGAGGCATGAATTTTACTCATTAATATGAGGCAATTTTGCCTGAACCTCAATTTGTCAGCAAGCAACTACCGCATTAGCCAGCAATTCGGACTCCCTAGGGAGTCCTAGTAAATTCTTCCTTTTCCTCTAGGGAGAAAATCAGAAAAAATGTTTTATCAAATAAAAAATAAAGGACATAACGACACCGTTCGCTTATATTG
>JAAKFP010000268.1 GCA_011065005.1 Chlamydiota bacterium
TGTAAAAAGGGCAATAGAGGGTGACGATTTGCTACAGAGCATTTTTGAGGCTTATTCAAATCGAAACCAGACATAAACTGGCATACTTACTTGAAATCCAACGGGATTTTGCCTCCATAGAAGAGAAGATTCGTGAAAACAGACTAAATCTATCAGAAACAGACATTAACAATATAGGGTTGCCAAAATATTGGGCTGATATTTTAGTGCTACTCGTTATATATCGTAAACTTCTTAATAAGCAAATAATTTCCTGCTCCCTTTTTCAAAGACTTCCAAACCTCTACCAGTACTTGCTTAAGAATCGCTGGCCTAGGAGCTTTCTAGATTTTTAAATACATTCAGCATGTTATTTTGCAAAGTTTCGTCAAGCTGAATAAAACCTGATTTCTTGTGTTCTTTTAATGATTGTTTGATCGCACACATAAGCAGTGCTCGAGTAAAATGTGAATAATTCAGGATCTCGGCATTTTTTCCTACAAATGTCATAGGGAATCCAGAGTTAAGCAAAAAAACTCGATGAGAATAGATATCGTTAAAACAATTCATCGTTTGTCTAGGTTTTGTTCTCCTTAAATAAACAGCATCAAACTCACGATCTGATGAAGAAATGCTTGCTAAAATACAGTCTTTTTTTAATAAATGATGCTGTTTATGGCCGATGCTGCATTTACCAGAGCAACCCAATATCATATCGTAATCGGGCAACAATTTATTGAGATTATGAATAGCCAACCTGTTCTTGCTAGCTTGAATATCATATAAATCTACTTGATATTTATTCTCTAAAAGTGACTTTAGAGCTGATCCAATACTGCCATTCCCTAAAACCAATATTTTTTTTGGGTCGGGCCTGTTGAGATGTAAAATTGCTTTTTGAATATTTTCGATAGCTTGTAGATTTATTTGTTTTGGTTCAAAAATATGTTTAGCTTTTGATCTCGCGACATTGATGATGGGTATTTGATGATTGGCGTGCAGAAGATCATTGTATCCAGAAGACGTTTGTTCTATAGCAATAACATTTTTTAAGCTACATGAGAATGTTTGAAATTTTCTTATTAAAGCGCCCCCGTCATCTAATATAATAATTTTTCTATAATTTTTGGACATTATTTTTTGTAATTTACTCTGAAGAAATTCTTTTATTTTTTGATCAAAATAATCATCATAAGCAATATGGCTATCAAATTTTAAACTGTCCTCAGAGATATCAATCTTTTTCTCTCGCATCATTTGAAAAACAGAAGGATCCGTTGAGTAGCATTTTCCTAATAATAAAATGTTCTCTGCGGCGAGACCTTTATCAAAAAGTGCCTCCATCATTTTAAAGGTGGTATATAAGCAATGCTGCACGCCAATTAATAAGCAATTCTCCAGCTCTCCTTTCTCAAAAAGCGTGCTAGCTGCTTTAATCATGGATAAATTTATTTTATGATGCGTCATGTCTGCACTTGCATTTTTATATTAAGTTAATTTTATAATATATTTTCTAGCGGCGGGATAAAGTTTTAACAAAACACCCCTACTGCCAACAGTTTTTGTCATAAACCCCGGGGTCATATTGGTACCCATCAAAGAAAAGCCTTTACCATCGGCAATAAACAAACCTTCGTACACGTTTTTCGGTACTACAAATTGCACATGTTGCTTATCTAAAATATCCGATCCTAATTTAATCATTTGTATTTTTCCACTTGGAAACAACTCGACTTGCGGAGATCTGTGAGGTTATTGCCGCTAGGACTACCAGCAGGAAAAACATGACAGCAACAAAATAACCACCCGGAATTTGGCTAAAGATGAACGGGAGAGTATGAAAGATCAATCCTGACCCTGAATCAGGTTTCATCCCGCCAGCAAAAGCGATAGAAAATACAACCACTGCTGCCAGTAGAGCAACAAGGGTATCCATTACAACAACAGGAAAACAACTCTTGATCAAGTTGTCATTCTTATCTAGGTAGCTACCATAAGTTACCATAGTTCCCTGCCCTAAGCTAAGAGTGAAAAAGGATTGACCCAAAGCAATAACAATCGCTTTTGGAGTGAGTTCGCTCCAGTCTGGACTTAGGAGGTATCGAACTCCATCGATAGCATGAGGCAATGTCAATCCCTTGATGAGCAAAAATAGTAATACCAGCAAAAGACAAGGCATCATAATTTTATTTCCACGCTCTATCCCCCTTTGCACCCCTGCATAAAGCACAAAAAGACAGATGAGTAAAAAGAGGAAATGGAAACTCAAACCCCAAAGTGGATTCCCCATAAGGGAAGTGTAATGCTCGATGGCGTGACTTGTCCCTTCGAAATGGGAAATGTTTCCCCTGATCGCCTCTATGAGATACCCCAAGATCCATCCGGCAACAGCACTATAGAATGAGCTGACGATAAACCCTGTCATGATGGTCATCTTTCCGATTGCAGACCAAGACTTAGAGCCTCCAATTTTTAAGAAAGCACCACTTGGACTGGTTTGCGACGTGCGACCAATCAGCATCTCGGACATGAAAACGGGAAAACCTATAAACGTTAAACACAGCAAATAAACAATTAAAAACGCTGCTCCGCCATTTTCTCCGACGATATAGGGTAGTCTCCAAATGTTTGCCAACCCAACAGCTGAGCCCGCAACAGCGAAGATAAACCCTATCCTTGATTCCCATGTTGGTCTTACCATCTTCTAAACCATCCGCTTAAAACTTTTTTGCATGCAATTATAGTTGAAATAGCCAATAAACCCAAAGCAAAAACTGAGGAGAGCCATTAGCTTTGTTAGCCAATTTTGAGCACTCATACAGAGGTCGAATCTTTAAACCCTGTACTCCCCTACAGGAACCAGTCTTATTTTTACGTTTATGAACACTTATACACATCGTAGGTGAAAAGTAACCGTTCACCTCTATCTGTTAACCGGTAGAGTAGAGGCGGGGGTTTAAGCCCGCCCCCCTCGTCGAACCGTACGTACAGATTTCCCGTATACGGCTCTCCGATAGCCTTCAATAATAAAGCATGCACAGTCCATTTGAGTTGGTTGGTCATAAATATTCAAGGCCCAATCTCTTGAGTCCTGCATATATTGTTTCCCCATCTCTAAACGGTTTACTCTTCCTCTGACTACGATTCCTAAAGAAAGAACGAAATCTTATTTGCAGGTAGTAGTTGACATCCCTGAATGCCTTCCGAGGATAACCAAAGTCATAGTAGTTTTTCCATCCCCTTATTATCCTATTCATCTCTTCGATGACCATAGGGAAGGGTAGGTTTACGCTACGCTTAGTTCGATCCTTTATCTTTCCCTTTATTGAGGCAGTCGCCTTCTTTGAGGGATAGACATTCAAAAGGATAGGAGGTTCAATGGGGTCTGGGTCTTTCGCCTAGGCGAAGGACCCAGACCCCATTGATTCATGAAGGCCACAGGCCGTTCAAACGTAAAGGGGGTCATAAAGGGGGTCATGAAAGGGGGTCAGGCCGGACACATATATCCCATAATTTGATTATCGTAATACAGTTCATAAATCGATCAGAACCATTATATTAATTTAGAGGATAGTAATGGTGCGTAGGCAGCGATATCACTTGCCAGGAGCAACATATCACGTAATGTTACGTGGCAATGGTGGAGAACGTATCTTTTTTCAAGATGAAGATCGCTGTCGTATGTGTTTTTTGATTCAAGAAGGAGTTGAACGCTACGGTCACCGTCTTTTAGGTTATTGTTTCATGACGAATCACCTCCACCTTGCCATCCAAGTTGGGCAGATTAGTCTATCTCGCATTATGCAAAACTTGGCTTTTCGTTATGCAAGATACGTAAACCGGCATCAACAGCGTATTGGCCATCTTTTTCAGGGGAGGTTCAAGTCTATTCTTATAGACAGTGACCGCTATCAGAAAGAGCTTATTCGCTATATTCATCTCAATCCCATTAGGGCAGGAATGGTGGGCTACCCTGAGGAC
>JAAKFP010000269.1 GCA_011065005.1 Chlamydiota bacterium
ATTGTATGAACAAACAGAGCCGTGCGCGATCTGAATCTTCAAGAAAAATTGGCTGGCCATCGTTACCTCGGAGCATTACATGATAAGGAAAACCCGGTAAAATGATTCGCTTTCGTCTAGCCAAAGGTCTGATCTAGGGTGTTGATTTAAGTTCAAATTTGATTGCTAACTTTATGACTTTTTGTGTCCGTCAACCGGAACTTAACTAACAGACAGTCAGATGGTTGTTTTTTTGTTGTAAAGGACAAGAAATCTATGATTATCCAGGGAGTAAAATGCGCTTAAATCAACACCCTAGGTCTGATCTCATTCATTAATTCAAAGTAAACAGCGAAAGAGTAGCATTTTTGCTGATGTATCCAAGAGTTATGCACAATGCACCAACGACCCCTTTCTACGACCCCTTTCTGTGTTTTCCTATCCTTTTATTCCAAATTCAGTATTATTGTTTCAAAAAGCAATTTTTTGGAGATATTTCATGGAAGTTGGGTCCTGTGGTTCATTGCAATATTGTAGTGATGTAATTTCTCATCAAAAGCAATATGAACAATCCGTTTTAATGTCTTTGTCTGCACAAATTTCGGATCTTTCTCTTCGCGTTTTTATCCCACTGCCGCGCCTTTTTACCCCGCTCAAGAATGAAGATGATCCGCGAGATTTCTGCAAAGAGTCATTTTTGAAAGATTGTGCTCTTCGTTCTCTTAAACGTTTTTCAAAAAGTCAGGATTTAACTCATTTGGAATCGATTTTGAGGATTCTTGAAGGAGGATATCTTCAAAATCGCCATGTTTTACCAGCATTAACACGGTTGTTTGAAGCACTATCTGTATATAGTGGATCTTTGACGGATAGTCATTGGGTATGTGATGAAGATAAGCTGACCTTGAGCATTTGGAGTATGCTCAGTTACTTTTCACACTGTTCAAGTCGATTGTCTGAAAAATATCCTGTCTTAATGGATAAAATTGGAGAAAACTTGATATCAGCATTTCAAAAGGATACCACTCTTCTTCATAAGATTTATGCATACGAGACTTTGAAAGAACGTAAGCAACATCTAAGCCTTGAAGTTATAGAAATGAAAATCCGGAAATTTTATGAATTACAATTTGAAAAGCCACTGCTTGAAAAGAGGGGAGATTTTTCGATTTGGGGATTGAGCGCTACTTTGAATTTTCCAGAATGTCGAAAATTAGATGTGATAAAAGGGCGCAAACTTTTATCCCTACAAGAGAAAGTTTCCTGGGGTGAGAGCCTTTGGGCTGACCGCTTTCAAGCAAGTCCTCTTAGTGAGCAAGTTTTGCAATCTGAAGAAATCTCCCTTTTCACTCAGAAGCTTAATAGAATAGAAACAGAAATGGAAAAAAAGAAAAAATGTATAAAAAAAATGACAGAGTATGCTGCTCTCAATCCTGTGAAGAGAATGATCCAGGCTTTATATGAATATGAACAATTAGAGATTGTTCTAAGTTGCACAAAGGAACTGTTAACACAAGAAGAGGAGGATAGGGATAGCTATATTCAATGGCTTGTTGTGATTAGAGAAGGATTAAAAGTCATGATGACTGATCGCAGTTTAAATTTATCCCCCAATCAATCTATCCGTGTTTTCATTGATGTCATCAAAAGGATCCGAGATTATTTTGAACATCCAGAAAAACATGTCTTAAAACTGGGCTATACGTCTCAAATAAAAAAAGAGCAACAACGAAAAGAACTTGAAGCAGACTTATTCCAAGATCTAAAAAGGATGAGTCAACAGATTATTGTGAAAATGGAAACGCGCAAGATGAAAATGGAGCAATTATTGAGGCCTCATCCTCAAATAGACGTGGAAGATGTTTTAAAAGCCCTATCTTCTCGAGAAGAACTACTGCCAGAAGAAAGCACTGCTGACGAACGGCAACTACTCTCTAAAATGTTCTGCAAAGTTCATGATTTTACGCAACGGATTATGGAAAAATCAGTTCATGATAGAGTAGATCCGGCGTTTCTTTTTAACCCTCTTCCTTACAACACCACTCCTAAAGAGAGTTTTTATTTACTAGAAGAAGCTCTTCAAGTTCTTAAAGATCGTGTGAATTCCTATGAAAGAACGCAATTTGAAACGAAATTGGAACAAAATGTTTCTTTTAGATTGATGGTTCAAAGACAAATCAGCAATTGTGCACGTATTTTGGACCGATTTATGAAATCTGTAAAAACGTTGAAGTTTGAATATGAGGGACAATATAGACTTTTAGAGCAATATTATTATGCTGTCAGAGATGTACGTAACTTTCATACTCATGATCTGTGGAGAAAAAACATCAAAGGCATTGTAAATACCGTCTATTTACTCGCTTATGATTGTGCATCCATGCTCAATCATTTAAAGAATCAAACGCAGCACTTTGAGGAAGGATCTTTAGAGAAAAAGGTAATTAACAAAGTGGTTTATAAAAAGTTAACATTGGCCGGTTTAAAACAAGCAGTAACCAATGGCTTGAATCTCAATGCTTTTGATTATAAAGATCGATCACTTCTTCATTTTTTGGCAGAACATCCATCAGAACCTTATTTTCTGATGGCGGAATATATCATTGAGAAGGGAGCTAACATACATCAAGCAGACCATGTGCACATGCGTCCTCTTCATTACGTGGCAGAGTCAGGATTTATTGATTTAGCGAAATATTTAATCCAAAAAGGTGCTGTTGTTGATGCGCTATGCCACAATGAAACAACACCAGCTGAAATCGCGCAATTTTATGGGCATTTTGAACTTGCACAAATGTTATATACCGAAATGGGCATCACACGCTCATCTGAAGCCAAGGCGCTATTAATGGCGGTAAACAATCTAGATAGCAATGAGGTGCAGCGCCTAACAGATGCGGGTTTTAAAGCTGATATTGAGTATGAAGGAAATTTACCCTTAGTGACTCTCTTTGAAAAAGAAGGAGCGGAACCGCGTGAGCAAATAGAGATTGCACAAAAGTTAAACACTGCGGGAGCATCCATCAATCAACAAGAGCCAGCATCAGGAAAAACTCCGCTTCATGCCGCTGCATCTAGTACAGACCAAAAGGAAGTTATCGATTTTCTCATGAGTCTTCACCCTAATGTAAATATTCCGGATAATACATTAAAAACCCCCTTACATCACGCTACTGAATGCGAAAATATCCGATGGATGGAAAGATTATTAAGGGCAAAGGCCCATGTCAATGCAAAAGATATCTCTGGAGACACTCCTCTTTTGATCGCATGTAATCGAAACAATCCCTCTCCCGAAATAATTGCACTTCTTTTAAAATATGGCGCTGATTTTCAGGCAAAAAATGCTTATGGAACTGTTTTGCATCATGTTGCTGAGAGAAGCAGGAAAGAAGCCGTTTCTCTTGTTCTTGAAAAAGGCGCCTCCCCCTTTTCTTTAGGAACACAAGGATTGTATCGCTACAATATGCCTTATGCTAATAATTCTACAGTCAAAAAGATGCTTAATGAAAGACGCGAATATCTTTTTTCACATTTGACAACAGAAGACCAACAACTGCTAATGATGCAAAGTAGAACAGAGTTTTTATTTAGAGATTTGCTCGGGCAAGAGGACCTTTCATTAAACACGGATTTTCACGGTGGAATTGCACCCTAATGATCGGTGTCAGACCTCCAATTCCAATTTGAAACCTCCACCCCCTTCTCGAAACCCCGATCGCACAGCAGTTTGGATAGATCTCAGGCGCGCCTATTTTATAAGATCCCTTACCCACATTGTCAGGTTTGTTCGAGGACTTCTCAGGTACTACGGGTATGTCCGACTTCCTGCAATCGTTCATCATTGCTGTGCTCCAATTGGATTTTCAATGCGGACCTTAATCATAAAATGACCAAGGCCAATTACAGGATCTCCCGATTCTCGTGCAAAGAGTTTCTGTACATGTGTAGGGTCTCCGACCACGTAGAGTCCAT
>JAAKFP010000027.1 GCA_011065005.1 Chlamydiota bacterium
TAGGAACTGTGCAAAAATAAGTTATACATTTCTGATATCACAGCGCTTCAGCTGCAAGGCGCAAATCCGCAGCCAACTTCTTAGTTTTCAAGGATTTGCAACGTAGCAGATGAAGATGCTGTGGTGTCAGAAATGTGCAAGTTATTTTTGCACGGTTCCTTAAGAGATGGTTTGTCTGTAAGCGTCTTTAAAGGGATCATTTCCGTGAATGTCACTCGCTCCCTTTTGCATAGTTATCGAAGGGCTTACGCAATAGCATTTGAATCTTTTGTGTAATAGGCTCATCCTGTCATCTATGGCTTTTATTCTTTCTCTTTCACACTCAATGATGCTTAAGTGGTTGATAAGGGTATCATAAAACCTTGCGTTTACAGCATAGCAGTTATTGAGCACGGCTCGTCTTAGCTTCTTTACATGTTTTTTTCCTGCAAGCTCTTCGGCGCCATCGAAGTCCATAGCATTGAAATAAAGCATGTCCCACTCTCTGGGAAGCGCTCTCATTGCTTTTCGGAAAATTCGGCCAGCTTTTTCTATTGTTTTTGATCGTGCTTTCATTACATCTTTTGTTTTACCATCTGCGTATGTAGTGACTAATGTGCCTCTTTCATCTTCGTCAACTCTTCCGAAACAATTATCATCTTCAAGGATAAGAACATTGCTGTATTTAAGAGCCTCCCTTTCCGCTTTTTCGATTTCTGATACATTATTATTTCTTTTTGCTTCTTCAAGGTTTTTCATGGCTTCTTGAAATTGATCCCTAACCTTTTTCAACAGTTGATAATGGCTGAAAAAGCAACCAACTTCGCCTTTGTTCTGCTTCTTGAGTTGTTGGCTTCCAGGAAATAAATAATTAAAGTTGCTGTCTATCCTTTTCCAAATCTTCTCGTCAAGCTTTAGCCCATCCACTGCCGAAAACCTTTCAAATTGGCCTTCATTTAATCCAACTTGTTCTAATTCTTTGGTAACCTGTTCTAATCTGTGCGGAGAACGGTCGAGATTGATAACAGCAACATGTCCAAAAAAATCATCCAGCTTCCAGTCTTCATCCAATTGCTGTTTAGTCATTTCTTTGAGATGTTTTTCCGCTATCTCCTGGTGGTTGAAAAATGGTCTAGGCAGTGCCGGTCTCCTAGCGAGTAACTGAAGGTTGAGCTGTTCTCTAGTAGCTCTATTCTCTTCGTGGTCCCACCAGCGTCCCGCACTGTTCTCCCAGTTTGGTTCCTTTGTTTTTTTATCGAAATATAAACGATTTAGATGAGTCTTGGCATTGTTTCCTACCAGTCCTTTTAGTGTAAGGTGGCCAAATGAAACATCTTGAATGGAGCCCCACTCTTCCTCTTTGTAGAATAAAGTGGGCCAAGTTTTATAGCTTGCATCATTAGCTGGGTAATAGGCGTGTGGGTCCAATCCTTCTCTTTTTTTCATAAGAAAAATGTCGATGTTTGGAAAGCGGAAGGGTATTCCTTGATAATCGCGGCAAATTCCATCCTTTGCGGCGAGGTTAGGTACTATTTCATAATTCCTGTTCTGGATCTTATATCCGAACTCATACTGTACGATCTCATACCCTCTCGCGCGAAATTCTTCTTTCAGGTTTAAAAAGCTCTGTTCATCTTCTTCTAATATCGCGATATCGCCATCATCGTCCCAAGGAATTAGCCCTTCATGTCTCGTCGCTCCTAACTGAGAGCCCCAAGCAAGGCTATAGTTAATACCATTTTCACGAAGAACACTGTCTAAGGCTTCAAAGCTTTCGTAAATTTTGTTAACAACATCTTGAGAAGTTCGCTTGAGAACAGCATCAGTTTTGAAGACGTCGATCGGTGATTTTAGAAATTTATCAAAAACTTGCTGAAAAACGCGTTTTGCTTTTTCATCTGTGCAACTCAAGTTGTCGGGGTTAGCAGTTAACAATTTTTCTTTTATAAACTGGCTGTGTGTGTTTCTAAATGCTCCCAATTTGCGAAAAATGCGTTGAAATAGATTCAACTCAACGACTTTCCAACCACTAGTTTCGCTATAAGAAAGGAAGCTCATTTTCCATTTTAGCCCATTTCTTGTTCTTGAGGCAAAGGGACATCGATTCGGTATATTCTCGCCTTTGCTAACCCAGCTTGTTATTGCGCTTTGCATATTATTCATATTGATTACTAAATTGCCTCTTTCTTTGTATATCTTCATCTTTATCAGCCCGTTCCATTAGTTCTGTCATCTCTTCACAAATGATTTCTGTGGCGGGGCGATCAGGAAAAATTTTCTTCTTGTCCTCTTTTCTCAATGCAAGGGCTTCCAGTAGCAGACTTTTGAATTCTTCCATGTTTTTTATTATTTTTCCTCTTCCGGCGCTTTCAACAAAATCCATGTTTGCCTTTTCCCATAGAAATGGGTTTTTACGACCATCAAACAGCATGGGGTTATCTTTAACAATGGATTCAGCAGTAGAAATTCCTCCCGCTTTACCAAGGTCTAAATCAGAGATCTCTCTTAAATCATTCATGACCAAAGGGCCAATAAAGTAGGGATGCTCAGCTGTTTCAGTAGAGGGGTCTTTTGCTACCTGAACTTTCACTTTTTGATCTGGAAGAGAATTTACTCTTTCTCCTAACTTTTCGATTTCGTTCCCGAAAGCAGTATTTTTTCCTGCAATAACGATAACGTGTATCTTCGGGAGTTGCTTATCATCGTCATAAGCTAGAATTTCTGGAAAAGGAAGATTCTGACCATTGCCACCGCCCGATACAATAATTACTCTAGCTTCTGGATCGATTCCCATTCTTTCTTTAAGAGCATCAACTTCTTCGGGTGTTCGCTTTATCTGATACTCCGGCTGTACAGGTATCCCAGAAACAAAACATTGTTCCTTCTGCAACGGCTTTGACGTTTCCCAAACTTTTGGATCATCAGAGGGTACAGTGCATTTTAAATAGGGATAGCCTGGGCTTTTAGAAAAGGGATCCCACGAGGTCATATCCATATCTGTTGCCATGTGAACGATGGGGATTCCTAACTCTTCAGCGATTTCGATAATAGGGTTGAGGTCACGATTAAAGGATGTTACAACACAGTCGGGGCGTTCCATCAGCAAACGAAGTCTTAAAGCATCCTTGATTTCTGTTCTTTGTTTTGGAGAAGCGTGGGTGGCTTCACATCCGTAGGGGAGGGAAAGCGGTTTTAAAATGTTGCTGAGAATTCCTCGGTTTTTTGCAAGAGCAAATTTGGTTGCAAGATTGATCCAATAATATTTCCGATTTTGAAGAAGATGATTTGCAAGATCCGAACTGCTGATATTTAGTCCAAATTGATTTGTTAATCGTTTAAGATAGTCAAACTGATCTAAAACTTCTTTTGTCAAATCGACAACACTAACATGCCCTCCTTTCTTGCCAATCCCTTTTGCCATTGCCGCTGCTGCCATGTTATGACCGTAACCATAGCTGCAGGTAAAGAAGAGGTAAGACTTTTTCTTGATGGGATTTCCCTCTTCATCTAAAGGCCCTATAGGAGATATGGCGTTATGGTTATCGATCTTTTTCATAACCGACAGGTCATCTTCCATGTGTTTAAGACGATCTTCTCTTTTTTGAATTTCTTCTTCTAATGTTTCGGTAGAGGTTTCTTGGTCTTTTTCATCCACTTTTGAAAGGTTTTTCAGGGCTTCTGTATCACTCCGAATCTGTTTTGTTAATTGTTTGATTTTTTGTTCCAACACAACACGTGATCGCACGACATCGACTCTTTGATTATTAAAATGTTCCCCACTTGTCCCGCAGGGAAGGGAGTTTCCTTCCTTCATATTTGTGGTGTAAGAGAAGTGGCATCCTGAACAGTAAAGATGACTGTGCGTTCGTCCTCTCTCAGATTTCTTGGCTAGGATGTGATCCGCAATATCGTTTAAGACTTTGAATTTTTGGTTGAAATTTCCGAAATATAGAGCAAAGTGGAGGTCGACTTTACCAATTGAAGTTAAATAGTTTTCAAGAAGAATGCTGCAGTGGTCAAAGTGACTTTGAATTTCTGCCATGAGGTTTTTTGGATCAATTATATTCAAAGACTTTGGACTTTCTACAGATTTTTCGAGTTTGGCACAGTATTTCGAGATCTTTTTATCGTAGTCTTCGCATAGCCTTTGCATTTTTTGGTTTTTTCCAAATAGGGTAAAAGCGTTTTCTGTTTTAGTGCATTGTACTTGAGCTATGGTTTCTTCATATTTTAATGCAGAGATCTTATCGCCCTGGTCTCTGACATTCTCGGTCAGAAGTTTGTAGAACTGAATGGTTTTCTTTTGGAATTCTGAAGGATCGTTTTTTTCGATGCTGTTGAGGACTTCATCTCTGAGAGATTTTTCTTCTTCTGTAAGGGAAGAAAACCTGCTTAGTGAAATAAAGCAGTGGAATTTTCCTTCAAAATCGTGAATTTTCGCTCGTATCTTGTTGTCTATAACTTCAGAATTACGGCACTCTTGTGACCATAAGATCCAGTCCCTTTTGTGAAAAACACTCCGTACCTGAGAATCGTTTAGATAGTCGAGATTGTTTTGATTTAATGTCGCTTTTAAGATTTGTTTGCATCGGAGAGAATCTAGAATGTCAAAAAAGATAGAGTTGTTTCCACGAGTTAACGATTGTAAGATATCGTTTCCAAGCACTGTTTTTATGCAATTTTCATTAGATAAACGATCTAGAATTTTTCTTGAGACTTCGTAGTTTTTTTGTGGATCGTCCAACGCTTGTACGAGTTCATCGGTTTCATCGGGTTTTAAAATTCCTCGAACTTTTAAGTCGCGAAGATTCTCAACAATTTCTTGTGTTTTTTTTACCTTTAGGGAAGCTGCAATTTTAAGACCAAGAAGCGCACCGGATATCACAAAGAGTGCCACTGCAGAGACAATGGCCACAATATTACACAATGCAAGCAAAGTTGCGCCGGCGAGGAGGGTTGCGCTAATCGTGAGAATCGTGGTTTTTGGGTGATCTTCTATCCATCGCAGACATTTTTGGAAGACGTTTTTTATCTTTACATGGATAGGAAATACCACGGGATCTGACAGGTCTTCACTGGATTTGACCGGATTGGTCCTGAGCTCTGGTGTAATACTTGTAGAGGAAGCTGTCGTAAAACTCATTATTAACTTTTTATTTGAAACCAACCGGGCTTTTTTTATAGTAATGTTATTGTTTTGATGTGTAATCATGCCCCTTCAACTATATTTTGTAAATCAAATTTAACCGACTTACTAGATGGGAAAAGATGAGTACAGACAACTAGTCAAACTAAACCGTGCGGGGTATAAGCTTACAAAAGGGAAGAAAGGTAGGGGCGGAGCTTGTTGTCAGCCATTTTGAAAGAAACAGCGGCAACCAATTTTAGGACGGCCATGGGGAGGAAGGGGTATAGTCCTAATGGAAGAGCTTGGTTCCATCCTACATAGAAACTCAGCCAGCTTATTCCAAGAGCAAAAATGACAATCTGTCCACAGAATATGCTGAGAGCTGTCCAGCATATAGAGGGGGCATTCTTTCGTTCGAAAACTTTGCCGATTACAAAAGCTGCTAGTGGAAAACTAAAGAGGTATCCTGCAGTGGGGCCAATAAACCATAGCGGATTACAAGCAGCGCAGGAGAGTACAGGAAGGCCCATTGTTGCTTCTCCAAGGTAGAGCAGTGCAGAAAAAAACGCTTTTGTGCTCCCTTGAAATAGGGCTAAGAGAAAGATCGCGAAGGTTTGCAGTGTTACAGGAATAGGGGCGAGGGGGATCTCCACTTGGGATAGAGCAGCAAGAAATAGGCTCCCTAGCAATATGTGTGACAGGAAACGGATGGTTTCATTCATTCTAGGATAAGTGGATTCTGCAGTGCGGATACTTGCTCTCATACGATCTCCTATAACTTTCAGTATTAATCAATAATGTTATCATATTTCTACAAAAAACACGAACAGGAATCGAATTTCTTGTTCAGAAGTTGTATTCGTGGTAAGCTGGTAGCTTTTGAACGAACCTTGAGATACTTAAAGTGAAAAAGACGCAACGCATTTGGCCTCAAAGACTCATCTGGATCACCCTAGCAGTTGTAGTCGTATTTTTTAGTGCACGCGTATACTATCGGCTGACCGATGATTTTCGCATCGCCAACATGACTTATGAAATGCCTCACCATCCTGAATGGGAAGCCCCTTCTTTTACTAAAGCGGAACGAAAGAAATTTGAAGAGATCCTCAGTCAGCCTTTTTCATATGTGGGAAAAGGGGCACAGTCCTACGTTTTTGTTAGCCAGGACAAAAAGCATGTTATCAAATTTTTCAAGTTCAAACATCTCAAGCCAAAATGGTGGGTCGATGCCTTGCCAGCGTTCCCCTATTTCAAGGAGTATCGTGAACGGCAAAATGCTAAAAAGTTGCGGCAGCTGAATAATGTTTTTACTGGGTATAAACTTGCCTATGATGTGCACAAAGAACAAAGTGGTATTGTGTTTATTCACTTGAATAAAACTAACGATTTGAATGTTAACGTCACCTTAATTGATAAGATTGGCCGAAAGCATCTCTTAGACTTGGATCCCATCGTTTTTGTTATTCAGGAGAACGCAAAAACCTTTCGTACCGTGATGAACGAGGCTCTCAAGAGTGGAGATATTGCTCTGGCAAAAAAGAGGATCACACAAATTTTTAATCTCTACCTTGAAGAATATCGAAAAGGGATCTACGATCGTGATCATGGTGTGATGCATAATACCGGCTTCGTAGGGGACAAACCGATCCATTTAGATGTCGGCAAGCTTACGAGAGACAACACGATGCAACAGCGTAAAGTCTATCGCCCCGATCTTGAAAAAATTGGACGTAAGATCGAAGTGTGGCTTAGAGAACAATATCCCGAAGCCCACCCAGAACTAACCAAATTTATCGAAGAAAAATTCTCCGAGATCTTTGGCGAAAAATATTCATTCTCAGGCTCATAAATTGTTGCGCTTCGCGAAACATTGCTCAAAGGCTTTGCTTTATCTTGTTTTCCCTCCCATATGTCTGCATTGCGGAGATCCTATAGAGGAAAAATCTTTAATCTTCTGTTGCGACTGCCTTGGTCGACTTGAACCGATCGATCCTTTAGAACGGTGTCCCTATTGCTTTTCTGCCGACTTTTATCTCGAAAAAAAGGTGTGCCCAGAATGCTTCCGTTGTACTCCTCTATTGAATCGTATTGCTGCAGCTTTCGACTACATTGGGCCGGCCGCTGATCTTGTTAAGGAAATGAAATATGGAAACCGACCCTATCTAGCAAAAGGTGCTGCAGCGTATATGGCGGCACAATTTTATCGTTTAGATTGGCCGACCCCTGACTATATCATACCGGTGCCCTTACCTTTAACACGTTGGATCCAAAGAGGATATAATCAAAGTCACCTCCTAGCGGAATCGCTCTCGAAGTTCCTAAACCGTCCCCTTCTCAACGGCCTCCACCGTATATGTGGCGATTTCAGTCAAGCAGGACTAAGCCGAGAACAACGGATGGCGTTAAGCCCCAGTTCATTTCGATTCACAAAAAAGGTGAATCTCGAGGATAAATGCCTCCTCCTTGTCGATGATGTCATGACGACAGGAAGTACTCTACGATGTTGTGCGGAAATTCTTCTAGAAGAATGTCCTAAGAGCATTTATGGGTTGACCGTATGTCGCGCAATCAAATAATTTACCAATGAGGTGGTAATATGGTAGATATACTCGCATTTGGTGCACATCCCGATGATATTGATTTTGCTTGTGGAGCGATTCTCGCGAAGATGGCTGCACAGAAGAAGTCGATTGTGCTGGTAGACCTAACACTTGGAGATAAAGGAACTCACGGTGTCCCTGAGGAGCGACGACAAGAGAGCGAGAACGCAGCAGCAGTAATTGGAGCGAAGAGAGTTTTCCTCGACTTTAAAGACTGTGAAGTTGTCGACAATTATGAAGGTCGGCTAAAGCTTGTTAAGTTGATCCGTGAGCATAAACCCCGCCTTGTGATAGGCCCTTTTTGGAAAGGAGAACAAAACCACCCAGATCACCTGGCTTGTGGTCAGATGGTTCGCCACGCTTGTCGTTACGCACGTTTTGCTAACATTCTCCCGGAAATTCCTATCCATTGGATCGATGGGGTTTTGCATTATCCTCCACCAACGTATGAAAAGATTGATTTTATCGTCGATGTCACAGACGTTGTCGATGTCTGGAAAAAGATGATGCTCTGTCATGCGACGCAGATGCAGACTTTTGCCTACGAAGATTGGTGTCTAAAAGTTGCGGCGAAACTGGGAGTGCTCATCGGAAAACCTTTCGCTCAAGGGCTCGTGAAGGGTAATCCAATTATTATCGATGATATCATGAGCGTCGCTAAAGGTGCGCGGGAACTATAAATGAAAATTGGTATTGTTTGTTATCCTTCGCTAGGAGGAAGCGGAATCGTTGCGACAGAGCTAGGCCATGTTTTGGCAGCTAAAGGGCATGAAATACACTTCATCACCTACGAAGTTCCTTTCCGTTTACGCATCGATGACCAGAATATTTTTTTTCACCAGGTAGATATCTATCGACACGATTTATTTAAATACCCCGATTACGCTCTTCCGTTGGCAGTGAAAATTGCTTCGATATCAGAGAAGTACGATCTCGATATACTACATGTTCATTACGCCATCCCACACGCTACGAGTGCCTTTCTAGCAAAGCAGATCCTAGGAAAAAAGAAACCCGTAGTGATTACAACTCTCCACGGAACAGATATCACTCTTGTGGGGAGAGATCCTGCTTATTACAAAATTGTTAAGTTCAGTATCGAACACAGCGACGGAGTAACGGCTGTTTCGAATAATTTAAAAGAACAAACGATCGAATATTTTAAGATTGAAAAACCGATAGAAGTGATCTACAACTGCTTTATCCCCCGAAGAGACCTCATAGGAAAAAAACCATTGCGCGATCAATTCGTTCAGAAGGATGAAAAACTGCTGATACATTCTTCAAACTTTCGCACTGTAAAACGCTCTGAAGATGTCCTCCATATTTTTTTGGAGGTGCGAAAAAAGGTGAACAGCAAACTTCTGTTTCTTGGATCAGGCGAGGGTATTGAAGGTGTTCGACAATTGGTGCACGATCATCAACTTGAAAAAGAAGTTTTCTTCTTAGGAAAGGTTCAAGATATTGACCCCTTCGTTGCCAGCTCCGATGTTCTTCTTCTTCCCAGTGCTCTAGAAAGCTTTGGTTTAGTTGCCCTAGAAGCTATGTCCTATGGAGTCCCAGTTGTTGCGAGCTGTGTTGGAGGGATTCCTGAAGTTGTTGTAGATGGTGAAACAGGCCTTTTAGCACAGCCTGGCGATATCAAGCAGATGGCAAAACATGTTACGGAACTGCTCACAAACCCATCCTTATATGAGAAGATGAGCCGCCACGGCATGGAAAGAGCAAAAACCAAATTTTGCGCTTCAAAAATCGTCTCCCAATACCTTTCTTATTACCAAGCAGTACTCGCGGCCGAGTATTGATGGCTACACGATAATTCGGGCACGGGCACGCACGTGGGCATGATGCCAATTCTTCATTCACGAGGTATCTATCCTGTAAACTAGCTGTGGATATTTCTCTCTACCATGCCGATCTGTCGCCGCAAAGTTTCGTTGCAGGCAACCTTTTTCTCAATACTCTTACAAGCATGTAGAATTGTAGAATGTGTTTTCCCAAAAGAATCACTCAGCGTTTGTAGGGTACCATTAATCAGCTTACATGCTAAATACATGGCAACTTGCCTCGGTAGTACAACCTCTTTTGTGCGAACCGATCCCTTCAGGTCGCTTACCCGTACTTGGAAGACAGCAGCAACGCATTTTAGGACTTGATCAATAGAGATTTTGTTTCGTGGGACATGCTGGAGCATCTCTCGAAGGGTTTGCTCGACAACCTCTTCAGTAATCTTCAAATCCAGTAACCGGCATTGAGCGCTTAGGCGGTTGATCGCCCCTTCGAGCTGCCTTACGTTATTGTAGATATGCTCTGCAATATAAAACGCTACATCATTCGAGAGTTGTAATCCTTTCTGTTGTGCTTTGTGTTGCAGGATCGCTACACGGGTTTCCAGTTCTGGAATGCCAATATTTGCGACGAGACCCCATTCCATTCTTGCAATCATCCTTTCAGAGAGCTTGAGCTGACTCGGGGGTTTATCACTTGTGATGACGATCTGTTTGTTTTGATTGATTAACGTCTCGAAAGTGTTGCAGAATTCTTCTTCAAAGTTGAGTCTGTTCTGTAGAAACTGAATATCATCGACGAGGAGAACATCCACGCTTGAACGATAAAATCGCTTCATCTGCTCTATAGATTTATTTCTAAGGCTATAGACTAAGTCATTAATAAATGCCTCTGTGGTGATACACTGCACTCGCTGTCTTTTGTTGTTCTTGCGAATAAAGTGTCCAATACTATGGAGAATATGGGTTTTTCCCAAGCCAACACCACCATGAATGAACAGTGGATTATACGACTGTCCGGGTCTCGCTGCTACCCCCATCGCTGCTGATTTGACAAATTGATTCGATGGTCCCTCAATAAAAGTGTCGAATTGGTAATTGTCGTTTAACTTCACTCCAAACTTTTCAGCATGATCACTTTTTTCTTGAGAAGAAAGGAGAGGAACAGCATCAGAAGGAGGCTTTTTTCTGGCTGGGCGTGCTATGATAAAATTGATAGCCGGCTCTCCTTTAGCATTCACGGGTAGGAAAGCACACAGATCCTCTTTGTAGTTCGTGAGCAGATACTCCTTGACGAAGATGTTGGGAATCTCAACCGTAATTTCTTCAGGAGTGGTTTCAAGAACTTTGATCGGTTCAAACCAGTTACCAAAAGCCGTTGCCGAACAGCGCTTTTTGATGTATTGCAAGAACTGGGTCCAAATATCAGTAGTGTCACAAGAATCACAAACAGTCATTATTTCGGTCCTTTAAAAGTTATGAACAACGTTTCCACAGCCCATTCTGGAACTGTTCTGACGGAAAATTTAGCATGAGAAATCTTAGGCTGCAAGCAATTTGTCCTCACTTTTTACTATCTGTTCGTTAACTCGTTGATTTTCAAAAATAGAAGTCTTTATAAAACTTTTAAAACCGATTTTTTTTATGCAAACCTCTTATAGCGAAATAGATACGAAATAGCGACAGATTTGTTTTGAGAGTTAAATGGATGGCTTTGAACAAGTTAACAACAAAAAAATCAGAGTCACTTCTTCCGTAATCGTTACGCCCTTTCCGCCTTCCGCCTTCCGCCTTCCGCCTTCCGCCTTCATCCTTCATATGTGTCTGACAAGCATTTGGTTATTGCATAGTTCAGCTTCGGTTAGGATGATAGATATTGCTTGGACCCAATCGGGGTTAAGAGTTAAGCAGGGAATGCGATAGGGACGAAGGTTTTTTTCTTTGATGATTGACATGTATTCCTGTTCGATTTCGAAGAGGGTTTCAATGTGGTCAGAGGTGAAGCTGATCGGAACAAAAACGATGTTTGTCCTTTCTTCTTTCCAAGAGTTGATCTGTTGACACATATCATTGGTATATGGTCTGAGCCACTCTCCAGGACCGAATTTTGATTGATAAGATAGCCTTCCAATGGTGTCTGGAAAGGCTTTCATTACGGCATTGAAAGACGCTTGACACTCATCTTCATAAATGTCGCCTTTTGTAATGAAGTCCCTGGGTAGTCCGTGAGCTGAAAAAAGTAGAATTGTATCCTTTTGACTCAACTGATGTTTCTGCAAAAAATTACGAATGCTGTTTTGATGTGCTTTGACAAATCCAGGGTGTGTTGGATAGGATTTGACCCAACGCATTTTGTTGACGATGGTGGGAGGTAAATGTTGTTGAAACCATAGTGCGACGCTTCCTGTTGTTGCGTAGGTAAATTGCGGAAACAGAGGAAAGACACGGATTTCATCGCATTGTAGGTTGTGGGCTGCGTGGATAAAATCGTTGTGAGTGGCAGGAAGATAACGGTGAAAAGTGATAATAGGTCCTTTCAGGTGCCTACTCAGGGAGTGCTTAAGAGCTTCGGTATCGGCAAAAATTGGGGACTTTCCCCCAATGGTTTCATAATCCATAGAGAGCTTTTTGGATCGCTTTTTGGCGATCCGTGTAAACAGCAGGCGATGGATAATCTTTGGGAGTTTTGTTCGTATGATCTCCTGATCTGTCAATAAGGATTGTAGGAAGGGAAAAACTTCTTTTAGGTCTCTAGGTCCGCCGAAACCCGCAATGATGTAACCGATTTTCTTCATCTGAAAAGCACTCCAAATTATTCCGATGTGTATACATATAATCACGATTGCTATATACATGCACCCTGTATAGTGTTTCATTCAATTGGGATTATCCGTAAGGATTTTGCTATACTCAATTCTTCATCTTAATTGAGTATAAGGGCTCGTGCAAAAATAAGTTGTGCGTTTCTGGTGACTCAGCGCTTCAGATGCGAGGCGCAAATTCGCAGACAACTTATTAGTT
>JAAKFP010000270.1 GCA_011065005.1 Chlamydiota bacterium
GGTTTTATGAGAGGGTCTATTTTTAATAAACCCCGAAATTTTTCCATTCTCTGTGTTCTCTGTGCTCTCGGTGGTAAATAAATCATTAACAATAAGAAAGTTGCTTCAGCGGGAGCGGCTGTCGTCCTACCATCGTACCTATCCTGATAGAATTCTATACTTTATCGTGACAAAGTTAATGGCTCCTGAATTTTTAGGGTGATTTTTTAGGGTTGCTGAAAAAAAACGGTGGCCATATACTAGTTAGATTGTTGAATGGGTTGTTGATGAAGGAAAGGTATCGTTCGAAATCGAAATCCACCATTTGGCGTTTTTGTTGCGGGTGTAGCTCAGTGGTAGAGCATCACGTTGCCAACGTGAGGGTCGTGAGTTCGAACCTCATCACCCGCTTCCCCCTTCAAAATACCATTAGATCACTTTATTTAAGGTAGGCATGAGATGGACGAAAAGGTAACAGATAAAGAAGAGATAGCTGAAACTGCATCTGAGTATAAAGACGACAACATTTCTGTTGTGGTTGACAGACAACCCGGCTGCAGAACGAAACTTGACATTTTTGTCACTCCGAAAGCTACCTTAGCCGCTTACAAGAAAGCGATAAAATCGATTAACAAAGAGGTTTCCCTTCCCGGTTTTCGGAAGGGTAAGGCCCCCGAAGCTATGATTGTCAAAAACTATAGCAAGTATGTGGATCAGGAGTGGAAAGATATTCTAGTCCAAACGGCCTTTAAAGAAGCAATCGCTTTGGCAAAGGTCTATCCCTTCAATGAGGAGTCGATTCAAAAACCAAAAATTAATCAATTTTCCAAAGAGGAAGGCGCCAATATTACGATTGAATTTGAGTCTGCCCCACAGGTTCCTGACATTGACACAAAAGGTATAAAACTCACCCAAGTAAAACGTAAAGAGGTGTCAGAAGAAGAAATTGTGGATTCTATGGACAATCTACGTTTACATCACGCTACCTGGGAGGTCAAGGATCGACCGGTAAAAGAGGGCGATTTTGTTGATGTTAACATTGAAGACATGGATCATCCAGAGCGATTTATTTGCAAAGACAGTCGCTTTGAAGTCTCCGAACGAAAAATGGGAAGCTGGATGTACAAGCTTGTGATTGGCAAAAATGTTGGGGATGCTGTTGAAGGATTGAGTGAGCGATCCCCCGACCTTGACCCTGAAACTGAATTTAAGCCAACCAATTGTAAAATTACGATCAAATCGATTCAAACAGCCGCTCTTCCCGATGTTGACGATGAATTAGCTAAAAAAACAGGTGTAAGCTCCGTTGAGGAGTTGAAAGAGAGAATGGTTGCCAACCTCAACAATCAAGCTGACGAGGAAGTTAAGGAAAAGCTTCGAGAGCAGGTGGAAGAGGCCCTCCTTGAGAAATATCCTTTCGATATCCCCTCTTCATTAAGAGATAAGGAGATGAAGGATCGTCTCGAGAAGGCAAGAAGTGAAATGCTGGATGCGAACAAATCGGAAGAAGAGATCAGCAAGCGCTTAGAAGAATTGCAGCATGAGTTGAGCAAGCAAGCAGATCGAGCATTCCAACTGTTTTTTATTGCTCGGAAGGTGGCCAACGAGAACGACATCTCTATTACTCAGGAAGAGATAGTGAAGGAGCTGATGATGCAGTTGTATTCCAGGGGTTCAAACATAAACCCCTCAATGGAGCCTGATGAGGCGCGCAATAAAGCATACTTCACCCTTCTGTCTCAAAAGGTTAAAGACTATCTTATCGATCATGCAGAAATAAAATAAGTCTCTTGGGCAGGGAAAACCTTTGCCAAGAGGAATATTTTCATTGCTAGAAAAATGTCAGTATAGTGAACTAGGCTCTAAAGAGAAGTAATCAAAGAAAGAAAGAAAGGAAAAACAATGGGAGAAAGACAACAGCAAAAACATTCAATTATTCCTTCAGCCTCTCTTACCCCCTATGTCATTGAGGACACGGGGCGTGGAGAGCGTTCCATGGACATATTTTCTCGTCTCCTGAAAGACAGAATTATCTTCCTTGGAACAGATATTACTGATCACGTAGCCAATGTGGTTGTCGCTCAGCTGTTATTCCTGCGGATGGAAGATCCTAAAAAAGATATCAATATATACATCAACTCGATGGGAGGCTACATCACCTCGGGTCTTGCCATTTATGATGTTCTGAAGTGGCTACCATGTAATATCAACACCTATTGCATAGGGCAAGCTTCGTCGATGGGAGCCTTATTGCTGACGGCAGGTACGAAGGGCAAGCGGTATGCTCTTCCCAACAGCAGAATCATGATCCATCAACCTTCAGGTGGTATAGCAGGAACTTCCGCAGATGTCGCACTCCAAGCAAAAGAGATTCTCTTTATGAAAGAACGTTTGAATAAAATTTTATCTGATTGTACCGGTCGGTCGGTCGAAAAAATTGCTGTTGATGTGGACAGAGACTTCTTTATGAGTCCTGAAGAAGCGAAAGAGTACGGCTTGATTGATGAAATTATCCAGAGGTAATCGCGTAAAAACCCACGAATCATTTGAGTAAATTATGGCAAAGAAGACGATATCAACAAAAGAACTAGCAACATGCTCCTTTTGCGGCCGCGGTGAGGAGGGTGTCGAGAAGCTGATATCTGGCCCGAGCGCGTATATTTGTGACAAATGTGTACGCCTTTGTTCCAGCATTCTGGATAAGAAGAAGAAACCAGACCACGAGTTTTCGATTTTAAAGCCTAAAGAAATTAAAGCGAAGCTAGACGAGTATATTATTGGCCAAGAGAGTGCAAAAAGGGCGATTTCTGTTTCGGTCTATAATCATTACAAGCGAATCCTATCATTAGGAAAAGATCAGGAGATCGAGTTCAGCAAATCCAATGTGCTCCTTTTTGGACCTACGGGTTCGGGAAAAACCCTCATTGCAAAAACGTTAGCACGTGTCTTGGATGTTCCTTTCACCATTGCAGATGCCACGACATTAACAGAAGCGGGATATGTGGGAGAAGATGTTGAGAACATCATTTTACGTCTTGTTCAAGCCGCAGACTATGACGTTGCAAAAGCGGAACTTGGCATCATTTATATAGATGAAATCGATAAGATCAATAGAACGACGTCGAATGTCTCGATCACTAGAGATGTCTCTGGAGAAGGTGTGCAACAGGCGTTACTAAAAATTGTTGAGGGTACGGTCGCAAATGTACCTCCAAAAGGGGGAAGAAAGCATCCCAACCAAGAGTATATTAAAGTCAATACAGACAACATCCTTTTCATTGCGGGTGGAGCTTTTGTGAATTTAGACAAAACAATTGCAAAACGTTTAGGCAAAACCACTATTGGGTTCACCACTGGAGAGGGTGAAACTATCGATTCACAAAAAAAATCGGCGCTATTTGCAAAAGTAGAGCCCGAAGACCTGATACAGTTTGGTATGATCCCCGAATTTGTGGGACGTTTCCACTCGATCGCCAACTGCAATGAATTGCATGTCGAGGACCTTATGGCTATCCTTACCGAACCCAAGAACGCGATCATCAAGCAGTATATAGCAATGTTTGAAATGGAAGGAGTTAAGCTCAACTTCTCGGATGAGGCCTTAAAAGCTATCGCACAAAAAGCCATGGAGGCCGGAACCGGGGCAAGAGCCTTGGGGATGATCCTCGAAAATGTCATGCGCGATCTGATGTTTGAAGTTCCTTCTGAGGATACTATTTCTGAGATTTTCATCGACAAAGACACCGTCGTCGACAAGAAACCTCCCCACATCAAACACTCCAACAAACGAAAAAAAATCGCTTAAATGTTTTTGAGAGTACGGGGACAATGCCGTCAACTTAAGAAATAAAATTAAACGCAAAGGCGCAAAGACGCAAAGGAATTTAGGGAGTTCTTCTTAACGCCTTTGCGTCTTTGCGTTGAAAATCCCTGCTTAAGGAGCTGGGCAAAAATAACTTGCACATTTCTGCT
>JAAKFP010000271.1 GCA_011065005.1 Chlamydiota bacterium
AAGTCATATGGTTTACCTCCTCATCTTGGAATAATATCCTTAATAAGAAGTGTTACCTATGTGCTTGGATAATGTCACCCATGTGCTTGGATAAAATGTTACCTATGTGCTTGGATCGGACCTGTCTCTCTACCCAGGCTTCCGTTTCGGTCGCAAGCTCCCTTCACTGCTGCCTGGGCTATCCACTTTCAGACCTTCGGCCCTTTGGTTTTTCACATTTTTGGCTGGGGCCATCGTCCCAGAAATAGTGAACTGAATAGTTACAAGAATTTTAATGCGTTAGCCCTGGGAATACTGGCATGTATCTTGCATAATTAATAAGAATAAGGAGAGGAGGTTGCCCTGAAAAGCAGTCAATGAGTTCTTTAAACGCAACAGAGGGATTAAAGCCTCCAATAATCCCCTCCAATCGATAGCGCAGGGCAGCCCATTCTCTCCTAAAAGCGTCTCGCTTTACCCCAGCAGAAAAATTTACAGGATGAACAAGATAGACAGGATTATCTTGTTTTATCCTGTTCATCCTGTAAATTTTTCTACAACAACGTCATTGCAATTTGCGGTTCCTTTTGCTAAAGTGTTAGATATGAAACGTGAGAATATGACTGAACTTCCAAAGGCCTACGACGCCAAATCTGTAGAATCAAACTGGTACAAATTTTGGGAAGATAATGGCTTCTTCAAAGCTGACCCAAACTCCTCAAAACCACCCTATTGTATCGTCATCCCCCCCCCGAATATCACTGGTGTTTTACACATGGGGCACGCTTTAGGAAACACCTTAAACGATATCCTTATCCGCTGGAAAAGGATGTGCGGATATGAAACACTTTGGGTTCCCGGAACAGACCATGCCGGGATTGCAACGCAGACCGTTGTTGAGCGGCATCTGATGAAAACTATGGGCAAGCGACGCGGCGACTTTAAACGGGAGGAGTTTTTAAGCCATGTCTGGGATTGGAAAGAGAAAAATGAGAACAGAATTCTTAACCAGTTAAGGCGCTTAGGGTGCTCTTGCGACTGGTCCCGTCTACGCTTTACCATGGACGAAGGAAATAACCACGCTGTACGCGTAATGTTCAAGAAACTCTTTGACGATGGCCTCATCTTTCGTGGCGACTATCTCGTCAATTGGGATCCTGTGACGCAAACCGCCGTTGCCGATGATGAAGTGGAATATGAAGAGCGGGAGTCTTCTTTGTGGTTCTTCAAATACCCTCTTAAAGATGGAACGGGGTATACACGGATAGCGACAACACGTCCCGAAACGATGCTTGGAGATACCGCTGTAGCGGTCAACCCTAACGATCCACTCTTCTCCGGCCTCATCGGCAAAACAGTGATGCTTCCCATCATGGATCGGGAAATTCCGGTTATCGCGGATGAGCGAGTCGATCCTGAATTCGGAACAGGCATGGTTAAGGTTACCCCCGCACACGACCCTAACGACTACGAAATGGGCTTTGCTCATGATCTCCCCTTTATCAACATCATGACTCCAGATGGAAAAATCAATGAGAATGGAGGAGGATACGAAGGGCTGACGATGCTGGAGGCCAGAGAAGCCGTTGCGAAAGAAATGGACTCCTTGGGCCTTCTCGAAAAGGTAGAACCTTACGTCCATCGTGTTGGCATCTCCTATCGTTCCAAGGCAACGATAGAACCCTACCTTTCCAAACAATGGTTTGTGAAGATGAGCTATTTTGCTCCCAAACTCCGCTCTGCTATACAGGAGGAAAGGGTCTCACTCATTCCAAGCAGCTGGCAGAATACCTATTTTCACTGGATTGACAACCTTCGAGATTGGTGCATCAGCCGCCAGCTCTGGTGGGGGCATCGTATTCCCATCTGGTACAAGAAAGACAACCCAGAACGGATGATTTGTTATGACGGAGAGGGAGTCCCCGAAGAGGTAGAGCAGGCTCCGGACGATTGGGAGCAAGATCCCGATGTTTTGGACACTTGGTTTTCTTCAGCGCTGTGGCCCTTTGCAGCCTTGGGATGGCCGGAGAAGACCCCTGAGCTTCAAAGATTTTACCCCAATTCAACGATGATCACAGGGCATGACATTCTCTTCTTTTGGGTCGCACGAATGATCATGATGGGAGAATATGTTTTTGACACCCCTCCATTTCCGGAAGTCTACCTTCACAGTTTGATTTTCGGAAAGTCGTATTGGAGAAAGTTGCCGGATGGCGGTGTTGAATATATTCCAGAAGAAGAACGAGTCGAATTCGACGAGGGTAATAAAGCTGTTCCTGAAGATATCACCAGCAAATGGGAGAAGATGTCCAAATCTAAGGGGAACATCCTCGATCCTATTAAAATTATCGATCAATATGGTACAGATGCTATTCGCATGGCGCTTTGTGCGAGTGCATCACAAACATGGGAGATCGACTTAGACCGCAGGCGATTTGAAGAATTTAAGAACTTTGCCAATAAAATTTGGAATGGTGCGCGCTTTGTTTTCATGAACCTCGATGAGGGAGACCCATTAACTGCAGAACAGTTCAGCGAAGGGCTGGACGAAAAGATCCTAACCCTTGAAGACCGATGGATCCTTTCCGTTCTAAATCGCACCGCCCAAACCGTAAACGATAACTTAGAAACGTACAATTTCGACCAGGCTGCCATTAACGCCTATGACTTCTTCTGGAAGGAATTCTGTTCGTACTATGTTGAAATTGCGAAGCCAGCCCTTTTCGGTAAAACCGGAACTCCCGAAGAGAGAAAAAACAAGCAGAAGCTGTTGGTTATCGTCCTTTGTCAGGCAATACGATTGATTCATCCAATGGCGATTTTCATCACAGAGGAACTGTTTCAAAAGTTAAAGCAACGACTCGAAGGGGTAAAAGTTGTTCCGAATGTCGATCCTTATACTAGTGAGGCCGTCAAGGCATTAATGTCGCCAGCATGTATCGTCGCCCCATATCCCAAAGTGACCAGAAAATCAGATATCAACGCAAGTATTAATAATGCCTTCTGTTTAGTCGGGAAAGTGGTTTATACCATCCGCAACATCCGTGGTGAAATGAAAATCCCTCCGGGCACTGCTACGGAAGTACATATTATTGGAAAAGAAGGATCGAACAACTTCGACATGGTTCGGAAAAATCATAAAATCATTGAAGCTCTTGTGAGAACACGCGGGATAGAAGTGCATACCCAAAAGCCTGAAATGGGCTTTGCCTCAACAGGTATTGTCGAAGATCTATCCATCATGATTCCCATGCCTAAAGAACTTACCAAGCAGGAAATCACTCGATTGGAAAAAGAGAAAGAACGCCTGACAAAGCAACTCGAGAAAGTACACACGCAGCTTGCTAATGAAAATTTCATCTCGAAGGCTCCAGAACATCTCATCGAAAAACAGAGAGCTCTGCAATCCCAGACAGAAAAAGAGTTTTTAGAGGTCGTTGAAAAGCTAAAGATCTTATCAACACATTCGAAGCCGTAAACACCATGACGGAATCTTGGAGAACAATGTTTGCCCGGTGGTCTTTTAATCTGTTTCCCGCCTATCGCCGCACCGGAGGGAAGATCTCATACATCTCACAAGACTGGCACGAAATTCAGATCAAGCTTCCCTTAAACTGGAAAACTAAAAACTATGTTGGCTCCATTTTTGGGGGTAGTTTATATGGTGCTGTAGATCCAATGTACATGATTATGCTGATCAAAATTCTAGGACCCGATTATGTGGTTTGGGACAAATCAGCAAAGATCCAATTTAAAAGCCCTGGACGGTCGACACTCTTTGCCTCCTTTCTGATCTCGCACGAAGAGGTCACAACAATCAAAAAACTTCTGGAAACGGAGCCATCTATTGATCGCGTGTATGTTGTCGACCTCAAAGATGCAACGGGAAAGGTTCACACTACCGTTGAAAAGACGATCTACATCTCAAGAAGATAGGTATACCCATC
>JAAKFP010000272.1 GCA_011065005.1 Chlamydiota bacterium
TAAGATTCTCTCCATATTGCTTCCTTATGGTTGGACTCATACTCGAGTCATCATAAAGAAAATTTTTAATATGGGGACATTTGGAAATTGCTCGAAGGGGACATTTGGAAATTGCCACTACATCTAAATAGAAAAAGGTGGAGTGAAAGAGGCTATTTTGGTACGATTTTACTCATTATTTATTCTTTAAGGGAGAAGTTTCAATGCTTGGGTTTTTTCGAAAATATCAGCGCTATTTTTTTGCGGTAATTACTGTAGTTATCGTCATTTCTTTTTCATTTTTTGGAACTTACAGCACTCTACAAAGAAATCAATACGTAGACACAATCGCTTTTACCACCGTTGATGGCACTGAGATCAAGCGACAAGAGTTGGAAACCCTAGCTCTATTTATCGGTACAGATAACGAAGACAAACTGCTATTCGGTGGAGCATGGGGTCCAAACTTCTTGAACGATGGAGTGATCAAAAAGGATTTCCTTGAAACGGGATTAGCAGAGATCTTAGTCGCACCTTACTTGAATGAGATAAAAATCGATTTACAGCCTCGCCACCTACGGGAAAAGCATTACAAGACCTATGTTCATCCTCATGCCAAATTTGTCAGCGCGATAAATGCTTGGAGCATTGTCGCTCCAGACATCGGGGAGAATCTTTTGGCATTGCAAACATTGGAAGATCCTGCCACTCCTGAGGGATTTGAAACTCGCGTCAAATTGTTTCTGGCGGAAAGGCGTTTCCCTCACCCCATATTGCGTCAGGTGTTACGACACCAGCAGAGACAGTATAATTGGATAAGTTCCGATCCAAATCTTGACCGTATCGACTTAGCACTTTTTGGTTACTACACGTTGAACGATTGGTTTGGTCCACGCCTCAATCGGTTAGTCGCTGAATTCATCATCAATGCCGCCATTATCGCCGAACAAAGAGGATATGAAGTTTCCAAAGAGGAAGCTTTGGCAGACCTTTACCGCAACGCAGAAAGGAGCTTCCAGCAGAATGCTAACAACCCCAAGCTTGGTGTTGCTTCTACAGATCAATATTTTGCCGAACAGCTCCGAAGGATGGGTTTGGACCAAAATAAGGCGGTGTCCCTCTGGAGAAAGGTGATGGCATTCCGTCGTCTCTTCAAGGATTTAGGTAGTAGTGTTTTTGTTGATCCTTTGACCATTCAGCAGTTCCACGAATATGTTACAGAAACTGTTGAGGGAGACCTCTATAAGCTTCCCGATACTCTTCGCTTTGGAGATTACCATTCCCTGCAGAAGTTCGAGATCTATCTCGATGCTGTTGCCAACCGACCCAAAGAGGGAGTGAAATTGCTAGATGTTCCTGAAAGCTACAAAACCGCAGAGGAGGTTGCCCAGAACCACCCCGAATTTGTGCACCGTCGTTTTCTTCTTGATGTTTCCAAAGTGGAGAAAAAGGACCTACAAGTAAAGGTGGGAGTGAAAGAAACCTGGAATTGGGAGGTTCAAGATGGCAATTGGAAAAAACTTAAGGAGAAGTTTCCAGAACTGGGAGTGAAGAAAGGAGACAACAAAGAAGAGCGATTTGCATCCCTTGACCAGTTGGATGGTAAAACACGTGCACGTGTTGATGCTTTTGCTCGAGAAGAGATTGTGAAAGAACATCCGGAGTGGTTGAGTCAGGCTCTTCTGGAAGCTTCGACAGAAAAGCAGACTGTAGGAATACGACAAAAAGGGGATAGTGCGGTATTCAAAGGGCTAAAGGACCCTCAACAGCTTATCATCCTTTTAGATAAATACCCGGAAAATCAAGAAGCTCTTTCCGAATACACTGCCGATGGTAACACCTACTATCGCATTATTGTCTTGGATCGTTCCACTAAGCCCGAAGTGCTCACTTTTGCTGAAGCGGATGAGAGTGGTACCATTGACGAAATTCTCAATCGGCAACTGGAAGCTCATTATGAGGCAATAAGAGAGCGGGATTCCAAAACCTTCCGTAATGAAGACGGCTCCTGGAAACCATTGCCCCAGGTTCGTCTCCAGGTGTCCGACAGTTACTTCACCAAAATCCTTGACCAGATCCGTAAGTATTATGCGGAAATAAAAACTCCAGGTCAGCAACCCCAAGCGATGATAGGAGATTTTGCGGCGTCGCAGCGGTTCTACGCCTTTATGCAAGGACTTCGTGAGCGGTTTTCCAACAATTCTAAAAATATTCAGGATTGGGTGAAGGACGTTCAGCCTCAAAAGAACGGTGATACACTTCCCCCACGCGAGGAGCTAGAAGAGCAGTGGAAGATCGTGAAAACGGAATACAAAGCAGATAGAAGCACAGAAAACTTTCCGATCGGTAAAGAGGAAGCCTATGCCCTTAAGACCAATGAATGGTCTGAAGTGCATACGCGGGCAAATGGTGAAATCACATTCTTCCAGTTAAAGCGAAAGGGGCCTCCCGATGATCTTCCCGGGCTTCATGAGAAAATAATGCAAACCCAGCAGTTGCTTTCTGTAGATGCACAAAAGATTCTGATGCGCCATCTTCTCGAGGAGATGGAAGCAAAAAACGCTTTGTCATTAAAATATTTAGTCAGAGAAGAAAGGGAAGAGGAAGGGGAGGAATAACATTCCTCCGCATTTATTAGGTCATGGAAGAATTAGTCCCAATTACACCTGTCAATTTCTTTCAGATGAGCGTTCCTTGCTATTATTTGAATACTAAGGCTGCGTTTCCGAGATTGAATGGACGGAACATGCGGAAGTATCTCTTGCCAGATACCTCCGCGTTATGTCATGAAGAGCATTTTGCTGATGTAACAATGGCATGGAATGAAGAGGGGATTGAATGTCGGGTTCAAGTGGAAAAAAAGTTTGAGCAAGCTTTTTATCCTGATGTTGTGCGAGGCGATAGTGTTGAAGTTTTTATTGACACTCGAGACGTTAAAACATCTGGATACAACACCCGATTTTGCCATCATTTTTTCTTTCTTCCCGAAGCTATTGAAGGACATCAGGCTGGAGAAATCACCCATTTTCGTACAGAAGATACCCATGAGCTATGCGATCCATCGGACATAGCAGTGAAAACAAAAATTCAGAAGAACGAATATGTTCTGCAATTTTTTATCCCCAAGGGGTGCCTTTTTGGATACGATCCCGAGCAGTTTGACCGTCTCGGCTTTTCCTATCGCATAAATCGCCCTTATTGGGAATCGCAACATTTTTCCGTAGTGACCGAAGACTATAAACTGGAGGAGCAACCCTCTCTGTGGAGCAGTATGAGATTGGTGAAGTAAATGAACAAAGGTAGGATTATGAAATTTACCGAAACACATGAATGGATAGAGGTAGAAAATGGTATCGGCACAGTAGGTGTGACCGACTACGCACAAGGGGAACTGGGAGATATCGTTTATGTTGAACTTCCCAAAGTAGGCAAAGCTGTCAACGCTGGCGAGGAAGCTGCAGTCCTCGAGTCAACAAAAGCTGCCGCTGACACCTATACCCCCGTTTCCGGAAAAATTGTAGAGGTGAATACTGCCTTGGGCAATACTCCCGAACTCATCAATGGGTCTCCTGAGAAGGAGGGATGGATATACAAAATTGAGCTGTCAAATCCTCAAGAACTTGACAGCTTGATGGATGCAGAAAAATATTCCCAATTAAATTGAAGGTTTGGAAATTCATTACTTGTTTTTCTACCCACGAAGTGGGTTTGGGATAGTAGCCCCGACCAAGTGCGAGGGAGCTTGCGACCGAGACACGTTGGGCGGGGTTTTGGATTAATATGATATTTCGTCCCGGCAGGGGCGGCAGATTTCTAGTCAAAAACATATTTCAATCCATATTGTACCCTATACGTATGTTTCATCTTCTTTCTCCGCTGCCATTGTTTCTGCCGCCCCTCC
>JAAKFP010000273.1 GCA_011065005.1 Chlamydiota bacterium
AACGCAGTTGAAAATGATCTATAAGTGCAAGATTTTGGTTCATAACCGCTTACAATGGAGGGTCACATTCCCATACGGTGAAGGGGCCCTCCATTGTAAGCGGTTGTGGGCCAAAAGATTGTGTTTAGAGATCGTTTTCAACTGCGTTTTTTAGGTTCAACACGGAAGCTATTGACTTCCGAGTGCTTCCGTGTTTGCACGGCTATATTGAAAAAGCCGATTGCTCGGCTTAGTCCAAGTTATTTTGTGCAGTTCAAAATCTATTGCTGGCAAACTATTTGGACTAAGCCGAGCAATCGGCTTTTTGCAGGAAGGTAGCGGTTATGAGGACTTTCCTTTGATATTAATAAGCTTGCAGAACCTTTTGAGGCCTGGAGAATAATCGGTTTTGTCGAGCTCAACCTCAATGATGAAATATTCTCCTCGCGTTGAGAACGCTTTGGCCAGGGCTTTATCGAATTCATCCTCGGTCTCCACATGAATGCCGACACCCTTTTGTAACACTTTTGGGATCTCGGAATACTTCCAGTCGACAAGTTCGTTGAATTCCCCTTCAAGGATGGGTCTTTCCGTGGCGTAGCCATGATTATTGATCAGGATGATGACCGGATCGATATTATAGCGGACAGCCGTAGACAGCTCCATACAGGTCATCTGGAAGGCACCATCGCCAACAAGGCCGATGACGCGTTTTTTTGGCAAAGCGAACTGCGCACCAATCGTTGCGGGAACGCCGAAACCCAGTGCAGCAAAATAGGAATTGGAGAGGTAACTGTTTTGTTCTACAAGAAGGTCTGCACTTCCAAACAGACAATCACCAAAATCACTGACGATGATGTGTTCAGGTTTCAGATGTTTTTGGATGCATTCATAAACTCGGCTTGCAGTTATTTTCTTTCCCTTTTTTGCCGCAAAATCCGGAAAACTTCGATCGATGCATGCGGGATGGTCGAATCGGAAGCAAATATTCAGCTCTAGGCCACAGAGGCTACCCACAAAATCTGAAAAAAGGACCTCTTTGTACAGGTGGTGGTTGATTTCTGTGGACGAAGATGTGGATATGATTTTATTTTCTTGTTCCAACACTGCAGAAAATATTCCCGTGTTGACATCATTGAGATTAACACCGAGAAGGATCGCGCAATCGCAATTTTCGACGAAGTCTCTCACCTCTTCTCTGCTGAGCTCTCCTTGGTAGAGACCTACATAGAGGGGGTGATATTCACTTATCGTTGATTTACCCAGTAGAGAAGAAACGATCGGAATGTGGTATTTTTCAGCAAACCGAAGGACAGCGTCGGCCAAGCCATAGCGTTGTATCTCATGGCCTACCCAAATGACGGGGCGATTGCAGTTTTTTAGGATTTTCTGCACCTCTCTCAACACTTCTCGCAGAGCTTCAGGGTCACTTGCTTCCCGTTGGAAAGGCTCAGGGTGTGGAAGGGGAATCGTGGCATCCACCTGATCGCGGGGGAATTCGATGTAAACAGGCTTTTTATGCTCGAGGCAGGCTTCAATAGCTCTGTCGATCTCTTGAGCTGCTGTTGCTGGATTGTCCAAAACGGCTTGCGCAACGGTGATTTTCTGGAAAATTTCTAGCTGTGTGTTGTCTCTTTCTAAGCCTTCCCCATTATATAGATGGTGAAGCTTGGGGGAGATCTGATACTCCTCGATACCAGCAGCGCCGGAAATGACCACTAAGGGGGAGCTTTCGACAAAAGCTTGCGATACGGCATTCGTGATGTTGATGCCCACACCATAAGTGACACAAGCGACCCCCAGGCCTCGCAGGCGCGCATAGCCGTCTGCCATATATCCCGCTGTATTCTCGCGGGTGGCGTTGATGAGTTTGATCGGATGATCTTCGATCAGCTTGTCAAATCGTAGAATGTAATCTCCTGGAAGGCCAAAAATGTGTTCCACCCCGTGAGCGTGGAGGCGGTCTAGTAAATATTTTCCGATCGTCGTCGTTTTTGCTTTCGTTTTTGTTTGTACAGCCATAGGTTCCTCCGGAGTTTTTCGTAAAGAACCACATCATAGACACAAATAAATATTTGAACAGAAAATTCTCGAAATCAAATGCTCCCACTGGTCCTATCTAAAGAAGCTTATCCAAAGCACGCGAAAACATGACTTATTAGTGTGTTTTCGCGCATTTGACTTCTCAAACGCGCGAAAACTACGTTTTTTGATTGCTTTTCGCGCGTTTTAATGGTATTCTAAAGAAAAATGGTGGATATTATGGCACGCATTATTGGAAGAGAATCAGAATGTAAAATCTTAAACTCCCTTTTTGAATCAGATAAACCGGAGTTTCTGGCTATTTATGGACGTCGTCGAGTCGGTAAAACCCATCTTATTCGTCGTTATTTTCGTGAAAAAGGCGTGTATTTCGAAATGACGGGTACAAAAGATGGACCAATGAAGGAGCAACTAGCTAATTTTGCTATAGCATTATCAAGTACGTTCTTAGAAGGTAAGCGCTGCCCTATTCCACACAACTGGCATGCTGCTTTCGAGCTTCTTCGGAAGCAAGTGGAACAGGTTGCCTCTCATCGAAGAGTAATTCTTTTTTTCGACGAGCTTCCTTGGATGTCAACACCGCGATCTGACTGTTTGAGGGCGCTCGAACATTTTTGGAACCGCTATCTTTCTAATCAAGACAACATAATACTCATTGTTTGTGGCTCAGCAGCCTCTTGGATGATCAAAAAGGTAATCAACAATCGGGGAGGACTATATGGACGGTTAAGTCGGATTCTACATTTACTTCCGTTTACCCTAAAGGATACAGAGCAATTATTGAAAGCAAAAGGGATCGATCTGGATCGCAAGCAAATTGTCGAGTTCTACATGGCTGTTGGTGGAGTTCCCTACTACTTGAACCTAGCTTCAAGAGGACGTTCATCAGCTCAAATGATCAATGAACTTTTTTTCTCTAGAGATGCTCCTTTAGCAAATGAATTTAATGGATTGTTTGAGTCGCTTTTCGATCATCATGAGCACCATAAAAAGATCGTTTACATTTTACATAACAAACCCCATGGATTGTCAAAGAATGAGCTTTTAGAGCTTGTTGGTCTAACTTCTGGAGGGTACAGTACAACGGTATTCCGGGAGTTGGAAAGCTCGGGTTTTATTGGATACATGCCGCCATTTGGGAAAAAACAGAAAGGCGGAAATTATATTTTGATTGATGAACTGTCTCTCTTGCATCTCAACTGGCTTGTGTCAAGGTCGCCAGGGCCTTTTGGAGAACCGGGTGATGATTATTGGCTAAAAATACGCGCTACACGAAAATGGACAACCTGGGCGGGTTTAGCTTTTGAGATTTTGTGTTGGAAACATGTAAACGGTATCAAGGGAGCCTTAGGAATTAGTGGAGTTCAGACCAGTACGTCTACTTGGCGTTTCGTTCCGCGAGAGGCGAATCAAGAAGGTGCTCAAATCGACCTAGTAATCGATCGTGCTGACCGCTGTATCAATCTGTGCGAAATTAAATATAGTGATAGTCCTTTTTCTGTAACAAAAACATATCGTAAAGACCTAGAGCGCAAAAAACGAGTTTTTCATCAAGTCACCGCGACACGAAAAGCTCTGTTCACAACGTTAGTAACCCCATTTGGCGTGAAGAAAAACTCTCATTCCATAGCAATAGTTGATAACGAAGTTACTCTAGACGACCTTTTTGTGTAAATGTTCACCTCAGTCATTGCTCTTCCTTGAAGTGCGCGGAGCAATCCGGTCTTTTTGATCTGGAAAGGTCTTTATCTTAGAGGGTTAAGCGTAAAGGAGAGGTCCTTCTTCTTTTCAGCTTGTTTATCTCAGGAATAATAGAAGAGCCTCTATTTTGAGCAAGCATATTAACACAAGAGCTCT
>JAAKFP010000274.1 GCA_011065005.1 Chlamydiota bacterium
AAGATTCTCTCCATATTGCTTCCTTATGGTTGGACTCATACTCGAGTCATCATAAAGAAAATTTTTAATATGGGGACATTTGGAAATTGCTCGAAGGGGACATTTGGAAATTGCCACTACACAAGTTAAATTTTCCTTTACACCTGACCGCCTATCCCATTATATTCTTTCCGTAACTATTCAGATACCCCGACGCAGGGGTATCTGAATAGTTACTATTTTTCTTAATGTTAAGGGGGCTGAAAATGGAAAGGCAATTTACCACGGGGGTATATGTTATCGATCATGATCGCGTCCTGTTGATCTATCATCGTAAAATCCAAAAATGGCTCCCCCCCGGTGGGCACATAGACCCAAATGAAACTCCCCCAGAAGCTGCAAAGCGAGAGGTTTTTGAAGAAACTGGCTTGGAGGTCGAACTTATTCACAACGAAAACATTTGGATCGAACGTTGGAATGCTACGAGCTTTGAAAGGCCCTATATGTGTTTATTGGAAGAGATCCCTGAGCATAATGGCCATCCTGCACATCAGCACATCGACTTTATCTATTTGTCCCAACCTATCAACGGCACACTCAAGGAAAATCCGGAAGAGACGGCGGGGATTCGTTGGTTTACCCTCGAAGAAGTGGAACAACTTGAACCCGACGTAGATATCTTTCTCGAAACGGTCCTCACAATTCGAGGATTTTTACAACCTGCAGAGGCTGTGAAAAACTAAAAGTCGCTAGCGCATATAAAGAAGTTCCAGGCTTCCATCTTGGGTGTACTCTCCCCTATCCAATTTCTCTTTTCCAAGCTGAGACATGCGTATAGGATCAGGCCCCGTTTCTAGCCAGGACCATTTAGCATCAGGACAGACCTCTTCAATCTTCTTACGCAAGGCTGGACCATGAGGACAGACTAAAGTTGTCACATCGCTAAGCTTCTCGGTAAGCTCTTCGAGTTTGCAAATCTCAGGTAGGGAGGTATACGTTATGAGATCTCCTTTACAGTCTCCCTTAAGAAAATGCGCCCCTGCCATCTTCGCATCTAGAATTGCCGCAAATGAGCCATCACAATCTGGAAGAAAACACTCCAGTGTCGAAATCCCAACAAGAGGAACCTTGCAAGAATAGGACATTGTTTTCGCTACTGTTGCCCCTACACGAATTCCGGTATAAGATCCGGGGCCAACACCTGCCACGATGAAATCTAGATCCTGAGGTTGTTTTTTTATACATTCGAACCCTTCATCGATTTTTGGAACGAGAAATCTTGAGTTATGAAACCCATAGGGAAGACCGGCCATGAACAAACAATGTCCATCTTCAACGAAAGCGACGATCGCTCTTTCAGTACATGTTTCAATAACTAGTGACAACATCAGATGATTTTAATTTGTTTGGGTACAAAGATCTTTTCTAGAGTTCGAACAAAATAGCTGTCGGTCATCCCTGAGATGTAATCGATAACCATACGAACAGGTGTCGTTTCGGTCAGGTACTTTTCCGTTTTGTTCTGCAAATAGTTTTTCCAGATGTAGCTCTCCTCTTTGTTCGTATCCAAATCGGTGATCAGGAACTCGAAGAGGATTCGATAGCTGCGGGCAATCTTTTTCGATTCCATTTTGAGTTTTGGTGAGACATAGATGTTTTCAAAATTAAAGGACAGCAATTGCTGTAAAGCCTCATGAACTTCATCAGAAATGGCAATAAACTCTTTTTCGTAGCTATTCTTAATGATGTCACTAGACAGAACACTAAGAATCTCGCGATTCGTTTTTCCTAACATGGTACCGGGAACTTGATCACGTTGTATAATTCCTAGGCTGATGGCATCTTCGATATCACGACCGATATAGCTCATCGTGTCACACAGCTTCACCAAACAACCCTCCAATGTTCCCGGTATGATATTCTCTGAAGGGTCTGCTAATTTAGCCTTCAAGTCTGTAAAATGATCTTCCCAGGTTTTCCCATACCGAGGAATGAGCTTTGTGGCCTTCATCCCCCCATCGTGACATAGGAATCCATCATAAACGGCAAGACCAAGATTTAAGGGTTCAATGTCTGAAAGTAAACGACACGATTGCCAAGGGTGTGCGAAAACACCACTACCATATTCTTTAGAAAGCTCTGAGAGGTATTCCTCCCCCTCATGACCAAAGGGGGGATGCCCCACATCATGACCAAGAGCAATCGCCTCTACTAGGTCCAAGTTCAACCGTAGAATCTCCGCAATTCCACGAGCAAAGCAGCTCACCAGCTGAACATGCAAACTTCGATGGGTGATGTGATCGTTATCCACTAAATACACCACCTGAGTTTTGTCAATGTAACGAGAATAGGCTTTCGAGTGAACGATACGATCAACATCTCTCTTGTAGGGAAGGCGGTGGTCATCTTCTATTCCAAGGTAGCGACTATGATCTTTGGAAAGTACCGCCTTAGAAAAGAGGATTTGCTCCTCCTTGGCTTCGGCATTTCGTCTGTAGTTGACAAAAGCCTCGGCTATTGGACCTTCGGTATCAATAGGATAGTAAATTGGTGTCTCTTTCATACCCGTGAGTATAAATTAACATCAACTCCCTGACAAGAGAAAATAACGTCCGAGTTTGAGAGTACAGGGACGTAACCGTTCACCTTTATCTGTTAACCGCGAAGAGCGCGAAGGAAACGAAGGACACGCGAAGAATTTTTATATTTCATAAAAAAAACTTCGCGTATTCTTCGTTTCCTTCGCGCTCTTCGCGGTTATTATGTAGGGGTCTGAACGATTACAAGTCCCCGTACTCCCAAATCAAGTGTTCACAGGAATAATCTTAAGATCGCCAAAAACAGCTTTATGGAGGTTCTTCATTGCCTCCACATGAGAAAGGCTGAAATCAAGACCTTCAGCAAACCGCTCAAACCGCTCATGGATGGGCGCCCTCTTCCTTACGAACAAGGCTCGAGCCATCATCAAAGTCTCGATCTTCTTTTGATGTCCGATTGAGATTTCTCCTTTCTCATCAGAAACAATGGCACAGTTTGAAAATAGTTGCGCATTCGATCCAGCACCGCGGTCTATAGCATCCTTACAGCTGATGTTGAAGGATTCGACATTCAATTCCTTAATGATAAACTTGGTAAGATGATCGTAATAGAGCTCAATAAAAAGCCTGCGCTCCTCAACGTTCAGGTGTTTGCTATTCTCAAAAACCTCTGAGTGAATAGCTTTCATGATCGAATGGGTCTTCTTTTCAAA
Source organism: Chlamydiota bacterium (assembly GCA_011065005.1). Classification (GTDB taxonomy): domain Bacteria; phylum Chlamydiota; class Chlamydiia; order Chlamydiales; family Waddliaceae; genus JAAKFP01. The sequence continues at coordinate 3,230 of JAAKFP010000274.1, forward strand.
ACCCTCGATGCTATCACGTACCCCCTGAGGGATATAGCATCCAGACTCCTGCCGTAGTTTTACGAAAACTTCATCATACAGAGTTTTTATAAATATCTCGGCATCATGAAGATTTTTATAAGGCCCTTTTTGAGAATAAAATTCCGAGTTTTTCGATAATGCTATTGCATAAATGGCTCCTTTGAGATCTTCTCTATTCTGAGCATCAAGGATCAAATCACACCTTGCTGTTTCATCGCCATTGATAACATAGGCAGCGATCCCCGTTTTCGGAATAGGGTTCTGATTGAGAACAAACAGGTGTTTTTTTCTATTTCTCTTATAGGATCGACCAAAACCGAGATATTCTGGGGTCAGCTGAGCAGAGCCATCTTTGCCTTCAATCGTGGGTGTTCCCATTCCTAATGCACTTACAGTTTTATCACCAATGTTCAACTGATATAAGACATGAACAGGATTCCCCTGACGATAAGGATCGAAATCACAATTCCACTGCCCTTTGGCACTATTGTGCAACTGTTCAAGCAAGGGCTGTTTCGCACTATAGGGCACACAAGCAACACGTCGATACAGGGTATGTAACCGTTGAACAAATTCATGCCGTCCTGGGCCATCAGGATCGATA
>JAAKFP010000275.1 GCA_011065005.1 Chlamydiota bacterium
CGAATTTGCCATCGGAAAAGCATCGGAAGTGACATCGGAACGAAATTTGGGAGTCATCGGAATGTCATCGGAGAGTGATCGGTAAGATTGGAATCGATGATCGGATAAATTGGAATATGCAGGCATGTCAACAATGTCTTGAATGAGCATTTTTAACCTATCGTAAGTAACAAGATATTCCAACTCTAATGTGAATTCGGTTTCAATGGTTTGCTTTATGCATGAATAGAGATATTCTGCTATTAATGTCATGTCGACGTATTGATAATAGCTCCTACTCTCCTGATGAACCTGCAAAGAACCCTCAGTACTCAAGGTGAAATCCGTAATTCGAGACATAAGGGGTAAGGAAAAACTTTCTAAAATAGCATCGTAGGCTGCTCTATCATTCAGCATAACGGCAGATACAGGAAAGATCATTCCTTTAAGTGTAAATCCCTTTCTGGAAAGAATGTAGTGGATTAAAAAACGATGTATACGGCCATTGCCATCATCAAAAGGATGGATGAAGACGAATGCAAATGAAATAGCAGCAGCGGCCACAATTGCAGAGACTTCTGACTCAAGTATGCGATCAAACGCATAGAAAAATCCATTCATTAAAAACTCGATATCCTCTGGTTTTGGGGATATGTAATGAACTTTTTGGGTATATAAATTGGGTAACTCCCCTACATAGTTTTGGGAATCACGATAATCATTTAGAGCAAAACGAGGATCAACAATCGCCTTTTGTAGGTCTATTAACTGCTCCTTGCTCAAGGATGGTAAATGTTCCGCCTCCTTCAATAATCCAATAAAACGCATTGCCCTTTTTTGATCAGGCCGTTCCCTCTCAATCTCATACGATGACATTGTTTCCTTCGTATATAAAAACCGCATTGCTCTAGAAATGATTGAGGGATCATATTTCTTGATAACATTCTCCACAACAGAGGCAAGATTTGCATTTTCATAACGCTGGAGACAATCGGTTTTACGCACCATTAAACAAAAGTCAGTGTTGCCCAACAGATTATCTCTAATACGATGACGCCTACTATTGATTGGCTTGGCTGTAAAATATGCCTTATTATCCAGTAAATCACAGTATGCCCCTGAAGAAACATCAGGTAATTGCAATTTCTGTTTTGTAAGTTTTTCAAATAAGAACCAAATGCAACGAGCATACTTTCCCGTAGGATAAGCTCTAACAAAATTTTCAACTTCTATCGTTGAAACATATTGAAAAACAGCCTTTAATATCTCAAGGCTTACGCCATCATACTTAAGAGCAAACTCGATCTGCAAGAGGTCATCATTTTTATTTTTGACGTCATAGCTTTTTCGATAAATGTGATATTCCTGATCATTTTCCTTATAGGTTCGTCGCTCTCCTCGTAAAGCGATATAGGACCATCTAAAATGCGAAAAGGTCTGTAGCTGATATTTGTCAACCAAGGCTTTATAGCCAACAGGCTTGCATTGTTCAGGTAATATAAACATAAGGACTCTCCTGCAAAAAGGGTTACATTTCCACCATATTCATAATATCAGCACACTATTCTGTAAAAACGCAAACAATATCATAAAATCCTGAAAAAAACAATCATTTTGCGATCTTGTCAGTTTTATTAAGAATTATTTAAATGGCGCAGAAGCTAGCGAAGAAAAATTACATATTTTGCAGATTTCAATCTAAAAATAATGATTTTTACGGAATGATTACCGTTTTTGCAGAATATTGTGCTTGTCAAATTGGGGTCCAAATAAATTGAAATTGGGGTCAGACATGGGATGGCACAGATGGGCATTTTTGAGAGGAAAATTAATTTGATTTTACCCCCTAATTCTCGGACCATATTTTACAACTCTTCTGACGCCCTACGGGCTAGATCTTTATTGGAACGTGTCCCATGGTGGGACTTCGTCCTCCCCATGGGCTACCCTCTGACGCTCTTCGAGCTACTGGTGCCTATAGCACGCTTTTATTTTTGAACCAAAGGTATCGATAGCTCGAAGAGCGTTAGATGGTAGCCCATGGTAAGGACGTAGTCCCACCATGGGTATGAGGCGATAAAAAAATCTAGCCCGTAGGGCGTCAGAAGCGCGCAGTGCATTTAGTTGTGGTCACCTACAAATGGGACCAAATCTTTCGGGAATTTAAGAGAGAAAAATAGTGGGCTTTTAGGCCCATTTGTGCCAACCCAGCTTGAGTTTCTAAGTTAGTTGCTAGGGAATGATGTAAGATTTTGGTTCACAGTGGATTATAGGTTTTGATTGTATTACCCACGCGATAAGGAATCAAAAACTATGATTCACTGTGGGCCAAAAGGTTGCATCAGACTCTAGTGAATAACTTAGAAACTCAAGCCAGGTCAGACATGATACTATGACACTTCGAGGAGAAGTAGCGCTTCTCAAAGTGTCATAGTGTCATGCCTGACCTGGGATGGCACAGATGAGATGATTTCAATCTAGTTAAAATTATATTTTTCCATCCTTATTATAGTGCCAATAAATCGCCGATAAACGAACCGGATAGTGCGATACTGCCTCTCCTTTTCCTCTACTATGGGACAGAAATTGACCGGAATGCTCAGTGAGGAGACGGTAGGGTTTTAGGCCGATCTGTGCCATCCCATGCCTGACCCCTAGATGACCCCTAGATGTTTGAGATGAGCTAAACAACTAGCGATTCATCTCTTGCTTCAATTTGCCTGATAAGTTATGTTCTACTGCATTCTAACGAAATAGAGACTAAGGAGGCTAAGTATGGTTAAATCAATTGCCGATCGGATTAGAGATCTGCCTAATACCTGTGGAAACCTAAACGGTGAATTGGAGCGTTACGAATCAAGTCGCATGAATTGTTCTTCCGTCAGAAAAGCACTAAATAATCTAGGCATTTACAGTGAAGCGCTGACTCAGGAGCGAGCAAAACTGGCCCAAACTATAATGGGGGCGCTTAAAGAGTTGAAGTTCGGCCCTTACAAAAACCCCATGCCAGAAAATGAACAGCTCAAAGCCGTTCTTCAATCAAGAGGAGAACATTCTTCGGTGGCCGAAAAAATAAGAAGCTATATTACAACAAACACAGGCCTTACTCAAAAAGCTAATGCAGAAAATGCAGGCACCATGTTTTCTGCAAAATCTGGCACCTTGCATGACATACTTAACAAATATTTAGACGTCGTAGTTGAATCTCATAAAACAATTAATGCTTTTCTTGAAAAGCAGCAAGAAGCAGAAAAGCTAGAAATATTTACTTCCCTCGAGGCCGCGCAAGGTAAGGTTAAGGATATTACCGCTACGCTGGAGAATATAAAAAAGGAGCAACCTTCAGAAGAAGAACGATTGGCCATTGAAGAGATGCAGAAGGGGTTGAGGGACGCAAAAGAAATAACCGGAGATATCTTTAGGCTTGCTCAGGATTCAAATGAGATATTGACGATCGAATTTAACGTCTGACAAAACGGGGTCAAAAACGGGGTCAGGCCGGACATTCGGACATTTGTGCCAGGCTTGACTTTTTTCCCCTTCCATCATTGGGGCGTAAGCCACAGGACCGTCTCTTTTCAAATAGCTGGCGTCTGATAGATCTTGGTAGGAATTAGACGAGTTGGGACAGAAACGTGCTTGCCGGAACGACGACTGGGTTGCTATGCTGGAAGCAATCCACCTCGACAAAGGGCATGTCCAGGACTACCTGAAATGCGTGTTCTGTTTTTAGTTCGTGATGGTAGTAGTGCAGTGCTTTGCTGATTCCTTTGTTGCGCGTTTCCTTGACTTCGACCAAAAACCAGGGTCGTTTGTTTTTGCTAACCAGAATGTCCACTTCCCTTTTCAGTTTGTCTCGCACAT
>JAAKFP010000276.1 GCA_011065005.1 Chlamydiota bacterium
AATTGACCCTACAAAATAACTCGTTATATCCATAATGACGGAATACCAAATCTCCTCTCTTCATAAATCTGCCGCCCCTGCCGGGACGAGATATCATATCGATCCAAAACCCCGCCCTACGTGGCTCGGTCGCAAGCTCCCTCGCACTAGGACGGGGCTAGCTCACTTGGTCCCCTAACGAGGAAGTTGCAAAACTATGGCGGATCGCTTTTTGGCGCTTTCACCGATCTTCGACGTTTGACGCAAAATACCTTACTCTCAAGAATATGTGAATTTGCGTCAAACGTCGAATCTCGGCAAAATCGCCTAAAAATCGATTGCGCCATAGTTTTGCAACTCCCTATAACGGGAACCCTTAAAGCCCACAACTCAAGTGTTTTCTTGAATCAAATACCAAGTTCAAACATTACTACCGCGATTACGTTAAAAACAAGTGTATGTGCTTAGGTTGATGCGTATGCAGCCGCTCCCGCTGAAGCAACTTTCTTATTGTTAATGATTTATTTACCACCGAGAGCACAGAGAATGGAAAAATTTCGGAGTTTATTAAAAATAGGCCCTCTCATAAAACCTCAAATTTCTCTCTGTGCTCTCTGTGAACTGTGTGGTGAAATTTCCAGCGGGAATTGCTGATGCGTATGCGATCTTCGCGGCTAACAAATAGAGATGAACGGTTACTTTCTTTTTGTTGCGAGAAAGAGTTTTTCATGGCACCCTGACCTTGTTCCGACTGGTTTAAAAAAAACTTACAAATGAAACAGAATGCCATAAAAAAGCAGGTTGCCCGTTTAGAGCCTTTTTTGTCCGACCTAAACCACGCTTCAAGCCTCGAAGAGAAAATTTCTATCTTGGATGCTCAGTCCATTACCTTAGATTTTCTGGAGCAATCCAAGACTTTACTTTCCTATCTAAAAACAGCGGACAAACATTCTGAATTTGTGATTAAGGCAGTCGCAGCAATAGGTGAGGGGCCCATTGTCTTTCGTGGATTGGATAGTATCGAAGAGGCCCCAGAGCCTCTTGAGAACCTGGTCGACGCTCTTTGGTCGGTAGAAGAATTCTACGATATGATTGGTGGGATTGTTGGCTATCATTGTGCTGTATTAAAGTTGATTTATGAGAAAGAACAGAAATGTTCAACGGAACAATTTTCGGAGAGGTATGCAAAACCACAGGGGTACGGCTTAAGTGGACACAGCCCAGACCTTAGACATTGGGTGCGTTGGGGGGTTGAACATCTTCCGGAAATGGCTGAAATCTATCCTGTGGGGGGTGCGGGTGATCGTTTAAACCTTCGTGATGAAAACACCAACGAATATTTACCTGTGGCACAACTTCTATTTGGTGGGCGAACTCTACTTGAAGGTCTGATTCGAGATTTGCAGGCAAGGGAGTACCTATACTACAAACTTGTTGGAAAACAGCTGACAACCCCACTTTTAATGATGACCTCTCAGGAAAAAAATAACCATCAAAACATTCAGAAGATTTGCAAAGAGCATGACTGGTTTGATCGTCCCCGAGAGAGCTTTTTCTTCTTTGTCCAACCACGCGTTCCAGTGATCACCCTCGAAGGACACTGGTCCATGCAATCACCTCTAGAGCTCACTTTGAAGCCAGGGGGGCACGGAGTGATCTGGAAGCTTGCCAAAGACCATGGTGCTTTCCAATGGCTCGCAGCTCAGAATAGGAAGAAAGCTTTACTCCGCCAGATCAATAACCCAGCGGGTGGAACAGATGGGGGATTGCTAGCTTTTTGCGGAATCGGATGTCAGGAAGATAAGGCTTTCGGTTTTGCTTCTTGTCCTAAGGTGTTAAACGCTGCGGAGGGGATGGATATTCTTATCGAAAGAGAAGTCGATGGGGAGTTTGAGTACCTTGTTTCCAACATCGAATATACAGATTTTGCTCAAAAAGGTGTGGAGGATGCTCCTGAGACACCGGGAAGTCAATATTCGAAATATCCTGCCAACACAAATATCCTTTTTGCTGATTTAAAAACGGTAGAAAATACGCTCACAGAATGTCCTATTCCGGGAATGATCATCAACTTCAAAAACAACGTTCCTTTCACCGATTCTGAGGGAAAACAATGTGAGGTGAAAGGAGGGCGTTTGGAGTCTACGATGCAAAATATTTCCGACTACATCGTGGACCGTTCTCCACACCGGTTGAATGAGGAGGCCTTGTTACAGTTAAGAACCTTTGTGACCTATAACGATCGAAGGAAAACAATTTCTGTTACAAAGAGGTCCTATGATTCGTCACTATCCCTTTTAGAAACTCCGGAAGGCTGTTATTATGAAATTCTACAGAACAACCGAGAGCTGCTAAATGTGTTCTGCAGCATGGATCTTCCACAGATTTGTTCCGAAGAAGAGTACCTCAATAAAGGTCCTAACCTTATTCTGTCTTTTCACCCTGCTCTCGGGCCTCTCTATTCGGTAATCGCACAGAAGATTCGTGATGGAAACCTTGCTGAAGGTGCTGAATTGCAACTTGAAATTGCTGAAGTAGATTTGGAAAATCTACAGTTGTCCGGAAGCTTGCTCGTCACTTCCGACTCTCCAATGGGAAGAAGGCGATCGGGTGGGACTCTCAAATATGGGGAAGACTGCGGGAAATGTACCCTCAGGAATGTGAAGATCCAAAACAAAGGGATTGATAGGTCCGCTGATAACGTCTATTGGAAGAATCAGATTTCCCATATCGAACAGCTACAAATCAAACTATCGGGAAATGCAGAGTTTTTTGCCGAAAATATCACTTTTAACGGCAAATATATCATAGATGTTCCCGATGGATATAGCGTCACTGCCTATGAGAAGGGGGGTAAGGTTCATTTTTGCAAGGAGAAAATCCAAACCCCAACATGGTTTTGGGGCTATTCTTTTGGTCCCGAAGATCAAATCCAACTGCTGAAAGTATACACTTCGTAAATTTTCGTAATCGTTCACCTCTATCTATTAAACGCAAAGGCGCAAAGACGCTAAGGATCCTAAATTTCTTTGCGTCTTGGCGTCTTTGCGTTTAATTTTATTTCTTAAGTTGACACCATTGGCTGAACGCTTACAAATTCTCCAATTGAATATCGCAGGTGCGATATTCAATTGGATGCAAAAAAAGATTTCAAGATATCTTGCAATTAAGAGCCGAAGAGTGGTCTTGTGAAGCCATGAACTGCTCCGATGATAAAGATGGCTCCCATTCCAGCGAGAAATACATAGGATGCTATTCTTAAGGCTAGCGCAGCCGTCTTATTATCATGATGGGTACAGGCTTCGGATATTACTGCGAGAGTTGCTGTTATTACGAACGCGCCTATACCTACCCCAAGCGGTGTTCTTGCATAAAACCAAGTATCTTTAGCAGTTTGCTTTATGAAAGGAAGAACGGTATCTCGAAAGAAAGGTATTATTCTGTTCCAACATACCTTAACAAAGTCAGTCATCTTCTCAAAACCAATCTTGATATTGTGACCACACCATGTGGCCGCATCTTTTATTGATTCGGTGGTTGTTGAGGCCTCTGAAGCAAAATCAACATTAATGGGACTCATAGTCATAATTTATTCTCCTACCGTAGAAAATTGATAATTTAATTTTTGGACAGTACCACAATTGTTCTGCCTGTAAAAATGAATCGACTATACGAAGTGTTCATTTTTTTTTGCAATGTAATAAAATCTTAATATTTTTCAAAGGATATTTTTATCGAAAATGGCAAAAAAACTGTCGGTATCGCTGCACAAAGGGACATCCCTCACAGCTAGCCTCAAAATGTACACAAAAATCGTGATGCAGCTGGTAAGCACCTTGAATTA
>JAAKFP010000277.1 GCA_011065005.1 Chlamydiota bacterium
CGTCGATAAAAAATATAGCAGCCTGAAGGGCTGCCAGAAGGAAAAAGCGCTTTACCATAACCAACAGAGGCGTCACAATAAACCTTCCTTCCAAGGCAACGCCCTAGATAGCTTCAGGCCGTTTTCTTTGCTTAGGGCTCCGGTTGGGCAAGAGACAATACAGGGATACCCCGGGCAATGGATACAGGGTTCCTGATCTGAATAGATCAGAGGATCCCGCTTTTCTAAATCCTCAATAAAGATCACACTCACAGGACAAGCTGCCATGCAAGCATCACAACCAGTACAACTTTGGAGAAACTCCTCATCGGAATGAGACGCCCCAGGAGGGCGATGCTTATTGGTTGAAGAGGAATCGGGCTCCTCACTATACTTTTCTAGAGCTTTACCGACCTTGGTCTGCTCCAAAACTTGAAGTCCCTTGCTTGCGGCAAGCTTGAAAGCGTGGCTAAAAAACTCTTTGCGGTCCATTTGTCGATTAACTTGAAAGGCGGTTTACGAGGTCGGTACCATTGTTGGTCAAACGAATTTCAGTTTTTCCAACGGGTTTAATAAAATTTGCTTTCGCCAATAGCTGGCAAATGGTGTTCACAGTTTTTGGACTCAAGCCGATACTGTTTCCGATCTCATAGCGATCTAGAACGGCAAAAGTGTCACCACTTTGCTCGGCAGCCTCAAAGGCACTTAATATAAACTTTTCGTCTTTGGTGTGACCTGTCATAATGCATGTTCCCCCTTCTTAAGGCGAGGGCCTTTAGGTGTATCTTCAATGACATAACCCCGGCTGATGATGAAATCACGCAGTTCGTCGGCAGCACCCCAATCCTTATCCTTTCTGGCCTGGTTCCTCTTTTCCAAAGCTTCTTCCAATTCCACTGGAATCTCCTCAGGTTTACTTTCAAAAGAGATCACACCAAGAACGGTGTCGAAGCGTTTCATCATCTCTATCACCTTCTGGGCTTCCTCTATACTGATATTCCCTTGGTCGCAGAGGGTGTTAATTTCTCGAATCATATCAAAAATTGCTGCCAGGGCAACCGAGATATTCAGATCATCCGCCAGAGCTTCCGCAAAAGACCGAAAAGCTATTTCAAGAATAGGAGCTACCAACATATCCGATTGCGTGGCATCCACCTCCTGCATTCTTGTAACGAAATCATTCAGTCTCTGCAAAGTGTGCTGCACAGCCTCTAACCCTTCGAAAGTGAAATTCAACTGCGTTTTGTAGTGGGTATGTAGGAGCATAAATCGTATCTGCGTACCTGTGAACCCTTTTTCTATCAAATCTCGTAAAGTATAAAAATTCCCCAAACTCTTCGACATTTTCTTGTTATCGACAATCAAATGTTCGGAATGCATCCAAAGCCGAACGAAACGCTCTCCGGTATATGCTTCGGACTGCGCAATTTCGTTTTCATGGTGGGGGAAGATGTTGTCTACACCGCCGCAATGGATGTCGATCGTATGGCCAAGAATTTTCATCGCCATGACAGAGCATTCGAGATGCCATCCTGGGCGACCAGGACCGAAGGGACCATCCCAATAGATGTTACCGTCCCGTTTGGGGTCATGCCTTTTCCAGAGCACAAAGTCGGAGATATTATCTTTGTCATATTCATCTGCGACCACCCTCTCAGAGGCACCAGCTTTGAGGTCCTCCATCTTCAAGTGGGAAAGACAACCATAGCGAGGAAACTTGTCAATAGCATAATAGACACTGCCGTCCCCCCCTTGATAAGCGGCGCCTTTCTCCATCAACCCATGAATCATCTTAATCATTTCGTCGATGTAATCTGTTGCAGCTGGATAGAATTGTGCGGGTTCGATGTTGAGGGTTTTGAGATCTTCAAAAAACGCTTCTTTATAGGGCTTGGTATACTCTTCTAAAGTGGAATTATTTTTCGTTGCGCCTTTGATGGTCTTATCGTCAACATCCGTAATGTTCATCACTTGAACGACATCAAATCCAAAGAACTGAAGGGTCCGCCGAAGGAGGTCTTCAAAAATATAGGTGCGGTAATTTCCAATATGAGCATAGTCGTAGACCGTAGGACCGCAGGTGTAGATGGTGACCTTGTGATCATCGTGTGGTTTGAGAGTCTTCTTGGTACGTGTCTCGGTGTTGAAAAACTTTATTGGTATGGATTTAACGTCAACTTTTGCAGCCATAATCATTTACCTAAAACATTGTTACTAAAATAGTATAGTGTAGGAGATAATTAAAACTCAATCAGAAACCACTTGAAGGTGCTCCTCTTCTAGAGCACGATAGTTGATTTTTCCGGTGCCCATGATTGGAATTTCTTCCATTTTGATCACTTTGGAGACTTTGACCAGGTTGCTGAACCCTTCATCGAGAATGGCTTTATTCACTTCTTCGATATTGGTATCGAAGGTTGTAATGAGCTGCATAATCGGTTTCTCCCCAGGGCGTTCCTTTGCAATGATGGCAAGAATGGGCCCTTCCTCACGCACAGGCCACCCTTTTTTCGACGCTGCATGCAACAGGGCAGTTTCTATTGCGAGAAGACTGATCATCTCCCCTCCCACTTTGATGAAACGCTTTTTTCTACCCGAAATTGTCAAGCGCTGTTCTTCATCGAGAAAACCGATATCCCCGGTGTTGTACCACTCCTTACCCTGGACAGTCACAAAGGGGGAAGCTAAGCCTGGGTTGAGGTATCCCTTAAAAACATTGGGACCTCGAGCTAGAATTAGCCCCTCCATTCCTATAGGAAGAACTTCATGTGTTTCGGGATGAACCACAAAAAGTTCCACTCCAGGAAGAGGAGCGCCAACGCCTTTACGTGGTTTTCCAGGACGGTTTGCTGTCAGGATCGGTGAGCACTCTGTAATACCATACCCTTCAAGCAAGCACTGTTCTTTTCCAATTTCCGCCATCAGCTGAAACAGCTCCGGCGGAGCTTTTTCTGCACCTGTAACACAGAGACGCATCGTCTTCAATTGCTCCGGTCTCGCTGCCTTCAACATTGCTTTAATAAACGTGGGAGCTCCACTGACCACCGTCACCTCCCACGTTTCAAAAGACTTCGCGACCCCTTGCCCATCTGTTGGGTCGGGAAAATAGGAGGAGCGAATCCCTGAAAGCAGTCCCATCAAACCACTGGTATTGAATCCGTAAGCGTGAAAGGGAGGAAGAATCCCATAAAGAACATCATCGGAGTACAGATCGATCACTTCAAAAGAGGCTCTTTGGTTGGACAGAATATTTTCATGGGTAAGGGGCACTCCCTTCGGCATGCTTTCTGTACCACTAGTAAAAAGCAATACTGCCTGATCATCTTTGGTATTCTTATCAATGCCAAAGGTCCTCATGATCGACTTGGCACTCCGCTTTGAACGTATGAGAGCACGAACTTTGTCTAAGAAGGTGAACTCGTGGCGGACGGTTTCGAACATCACAAGAATATCATCGACCCCCTCAATGTCAGAAGAATCTAGTCTTTCGACAAATGCCCACGATGTTAACACGGCTTGAACATCTGAGACTTCCCTAACAGCCTTCAGATGTCGTGGACCTATTGTCCAATTGATCATGAGGGGAACTTTTCCAGCAAGCTGGCAAGCCAACACAGAAAGATAGGCTCCAACACTAGCAGGGAGCATTATTCCAATGTACTTTCCGGGAAGGTGTCGGATATATTCAGCCATGATGATGACCGCTAGCTTCAGCCTTGAATAGGAAAGGATCCCTGAGCGCATATCTGCACATGCTGGACCATTCTTCATCCTTTCACAATTATGCAGAAAAACTT
>JAAKFP010000278.1 GCA_011065005.1 Chlamydiota bacterium
ATGTATTACTAACCCTTTCGCCACTAAGTCCACAGCAAGCTGTGGTCTTCGTTCGACTTGCATGCCTCATCCACGCCGTCAGCATTCAACCTGAACCAGGATCAAATTCTCAAAGAAAAAAAAACTCTATGAAAACTTGATGTTTCAATAAATAAAAAAAGAATCGCGAGATATGTTTGCGGGGTTTCCCCTGCTCACAAATATCGCACAAACTCTTGCAGGTTACACATTGCCTTTCTTACACTGTCAAAACATCATACCAACACTCTATGGTGTCAGCATTTCTTCCCCTTTACTTAAACTGGTTAAGTTTTACAGAAAAGACGGGCCTATTATGAGTGAAGTGCAAATATTAACACAAGCTCTTTTTGCATTTTTTTTCAGTACAACAAACTTTTTTGATTTTGCGGCTTAATTTACGCAACCGTTCAGGCCTCGACTCAATCACCGCGAAGAACACGAAGATAGCGAAGAATACGCGAAGATTAAAAAAATCTTCGTGTGTTCTTCTTTTTCTTCGTGCTCTTCGTGGTTTGTATGGTGACTGAACGGTTACTAAGGAACTGTGCAAAAATAACTTGCACATTTCTGCTAACACATCATCTTCATCTGCTTTGTTGCAAATTTTTGAAAACTAATAAGTTGTCTGCGAATTTGCGCCTCGCATCTGAAGCGTTGTGTCACCAGAAATGTACAACTTATTTAGCACGAAACGTTTGGTGGAGGGGTTCGATGAGTTTGATGACGGCGATGATGAAAAAACCTGTTAAGGCTAGGTTGAGAGCGAGGCTAAGACCTCCAAGGGTGATCGCTTTTTCTTGAAGTCCGAATTCTAGTGCGAGGATGAGGACACCTGCGCCGACCTCTCCTCGCGGGAATAATGCGATGCTAAGGGCTAGCCGTTCCCGTTTGGTAGCTTCTGTTTTGTAGCACAGGGCGGGGAACATTTTCCCTAGATTAGAAAGGATGGTGAGGACGGTGACATGTCCAACGACATACCAGAGTCCTATTGTGGCAATGTTGACTTTGGGGAGTGTGCACCCCACCAAAAACATAAAGGAATTTTTGATGAAATAGTCTAGCCATCGCCACTCTTTTTGTTGGGGTTCGATGTAGTAGTGTTCGTGTTTGTATCGTTCCGGGTGTGTGGGATCGTGGGGGTTAAAGATGATGCATCCCAGGGCAAATGCCGGAAGTAGAACTTCGAAGTTAACATGTATGCTTTCTTCGACGATTTGGCATAGGCCGACGACGAGGACGCTATAATATATGAGCCAGATTCTTGAGGCCGGAATCCTTAGGGTATGCAGGTAGCGGTAGGCTAGAACAAAAAGGGCGATGACAAGGGCGACAAGAACAACGGCCTCTCTTCTGAATCCGACCACCATAATTTGGAGTGGGATCATGAGGATGATGGTGTCTAGATCGTCAAAGATCGCAAGGATACGTACTTTTTTGAAGAGCCAAGTTGTACCAAGGCCCGCAGCTGCGAGCATGGTAAAGAGTATTCCTGCGGAGGTAGGAGCTGCGAATCTTCCAATTAGCAGCGATTCTTGGAGGTTGATATCTAGAACGAAAAAGAAATAGAATGAGCAGAAGATCCATGGAAATGCTGCGGCTGTCATAGCGATGAGGTAATCGACACCGTAAGAGGAGAGGTTCTTTTTGTCTAGGGTGAATTCTAGGCCAACTTCGATGGTGATGTAGGCAAGGCAGACCATTGTCACTGTGCTAAGATGGTGCTGTATGGAGCTCAAATCTAGGATTTGTGAAATAAACATTCCTGCAAGAAGAAGTAAACTGTAAGCGGCAATTCTTGTCATAAGTACTTTCCGTTATATTCCTCGTAATAAGTAAAAACAGGATCCCATAACCAGTGCAGGAAAGATTGCGGCGAACAACAGAGATACTGCGGAAATTCCTTGATAGAAATATTTTCCTAGAATGGTTTGTCCCGAGGGGTTCGGAGCGTTCGCGATTACTGTCAAGCCGCCGCCGGTTACAGCACCTGCAACGAGAGTATATTTCAATGTTTCATCGAAAGAGGGAATAAGCGTTGCGAGGAAGGTAATTTCAGCGTTGTCGTTGAAGGAGGTAAGAATGGTTGAGAGGATCATCAACCATCCTTCGGTAACACTTCCAAGGATAGGAGCGATCCACCATGCTTGCAATGTTCCATGTATGACTACTCCCCCCAGAAAAAATCCCACTAAAATTGGGGGTTTCAGGTTTAGGGTTTTCTGGTATGACAGGGTGGCTTGATAGAATCCTAAAAAGAGAAGAAACGATCCAATAAAGATTGCGGGATAATGGTTATGAACAACGGTCCAAGCTAAAAAAGCTACATGCATAAGGCTGATCCAAAAGGGAATGGGGGTTTTCTTTTTTTGTTCAATCCTCTCCTTTTCGAGATGTTCTTTCCTTCTTTTTTCCATGTCTACAAACTCTGAGCGGAAGATAAGGAAGTAGACGGCGTTGGCGAGGAGAATACCTAATAGAGCTTTCCATCCAAAATTTGTCGCCATGTATGAAACATCCCATCCCCAGCTTTTACTTACCATAAGAACGGGGGGTGCGGCAAAGTTTGTGAACACTCCACCGACAGAGATATTTGTAAAGAGAAGCCCCAGGGTTGCATAGGCAAATTTTGGGGTGGGTTTCAGTTCATAAAATTGTTTTCCTAGGAGCAGCGCCGAGATTGTCATCGCTCCGGGTTCGGTGATTAGAGATCCGGAGATGGGTCCTAAAGTTAGAATCACCCACCACCATGCCCATACGGATTCTCCACCCAGCTTAGCAACGACTTTGAAGCAATCTTCTGCGAGTTTAACAATGGGACCTGTAGAGGCCAAAGCCATAATGACTACGACAAACATCGCTTCGAGGTAATCGATTCCTTCGATGAATTGGATGGAGGTTCTCCAGTCGTAAGAGAGGGCCATGAGGATAAGAAGTGGAATGACCCATAGCCCGAAGACGACTTCCACCTCTCCCATGAAGCGGAGCACTTCGACACCAAATGAATCGACTGGGTGTTTATTTAAGCGGAGGTTTCTATCTTTAAGCTTCTTTGACAAGACGGTAAAGTAGTGGGCGAAGAAGGTATGCAGGATGGCACAAGCAAACATTAATAGTGAAATTAGGTTGAATGGCTGAATGCGTATACGATGGAGTAGTTGTTCTTTTGCTGTTGCAAGGTGAGCATCGGCATACTTGTCGAGAGAAATAATGAGCTGGTGGTCGGAAGGCAGGTAGCAGCTTCCGCCGCAGATACTATAGATGAAGCTCGCAAGTACTATGATAACGACTAAATAAAAAAGGAAAAGCAGGATCGCTTTCCACCTATTCCTCATTTCTACCCCCTAATTACACGAACAAAAACTGTTTTCACCATACATAAAATAGGGGAAATAAAAAAGTAGAAATCAAAAATCTGAAGGGTTAACAACTGTGATCTCAGTGGGCTCAGTGATCGGGGCAATCGCATGAAGATTTTTATTGATAATTAGAGTGGCTTACCCTCAATTTGTTGAAGCAAGACAAAACAAATAAGGAGATCATTGCAACAAAGCGCTTTAAGGCAGCTTTGGACGACGATTATAGAGAAAGACTTCTGATGAGTGCTGGCTAAGGAACCGTGCAAAAATAACTTGCACATTTCTGATATCACAGCATCTTCATCTGCTACGTTGCAAATCCTTGAAAACTAAGAAGTTGGCTGCGGATTTGCGCCTTGCAGCTGAAGCGCT
>JAAKFP010000279.1 GCA_011065005.1 Chlamydiota bacterium
ACAGAGAACACAGAGAATGGAAAAATTTCGGGGTTTATTAAAAATAGACCCTCTCATAAAACCTCAAATTTCTCTCTGTGCTCTCTGTGAACTCTGTGGTGAAATTTCCAGCGGGAATTGCTGGGTAAGGGCTGACCGCACCCATAGCATCGCTATACTCAAAACGAACTTCATAAGTATCTAAAAATTAGGAACTAAAATTCAAAACTCTTAATTGATTCCTATTGGAAAAGGTACGCGTTTTTGTGATGAACCATTTTGTTGTATAAAAAATAATTAAATAAATGCTATAATACTTATTAGAATGATTTATGTTAATAAACAATAAAATATACGCATAATATTAATAAATCTAATTTCAAATGTAATAAAACCGAGGTGAGTAATGAGTGGAGTAGGAGGATCAGATAACCCTGGGGGACTCCCTCCGGGAAATGTGGGGAAATTAAGGGCGAAGTTTGAAAAAATTGACGAGGAGGAAAAACCCGAAGCAAGCGAACTCCCAAAATTTGCCGGTACCAGAAGAGCAGATACCTTGGGTGGAATCGTAAAAACTGGGACGAAAGACGAAATTCACACCCCTCGATCTGAGGCAGAAAAAGGTCTGAAAGGGCGCAGATTACAATGGCCATTGGGAGAGAGTTTGAGTGGTATTCAAGCAAGATTCGAACCTAGAGAAAAGCTACCACCTGTACTAGAAGGTTCTCCTTTTGGAAACTGAGGCGTTTCACCGGGCAAAGTCGAGCCGGTAGATAGGAGAGGACAACTACAACAAATAAGCCGCTCTCTTTCCGAGATGGACCAAGGTCCAGTGAATCGGGACGAGTTTAGGGAAAGTTGCCAAAAGATCGCGGATCAATTGGCAGACTTATTTCTAGAAGCAGTTGATGATCCAGGTATGCAAAGTCAAATCAAAGACCAACAAGACCAACTCTTAATGATAGCCGCGCGAGATCCTACATTACCAAAAGGGTTGAGACAGCGACAAAAGACTGTGGATTGTCTTGTGAAAACCTGCAGTAAGAGCGTTCTGGAGAAAGGGTTAAATCGCGTTATCGACAATATGCGTAAAGAATATGGTATAAAGGACAAATACGTTATCGATGAAGCAAAGTTATTATTCAATTTTGACGAACGAGCCGCCGAGCTAAAAATGCTCAGGAGGTTGGTTCTATATTCGCAAAGCGAAATAGAAGGCCCTTCGAAACCGACCCCTTCACTAGCCCAAAGGGAGGAAATGACAGGCTTCGATCCTTCCATCCTTAAAGGTGTTGAGAAGGTTTTCAAAAAAGCGGTCTTGGGGAATGAAGGACCCGTTGTAACGAAACTCGAAAATGATGTTATCGTAATTGCAACGAAAAAAGGTGTGTTCGTTGAGAAAAAGTTTTTTGGGAAAGGGACCTTTAAAGTCGTCATTGCTGCCGTTAACTATTTTGAACAAAAACAACCTACCGAAAGCTTCCGTTTTGTCACAATTAAGCCTCATAGTTTAGCGGAGGAACTATCCCAGTTAGAAGTATTTAAAGATAAAGAAGAAGAAGAGACATCTTTTTCTGGTTCGTTTGTAGTTCATGCTGGGGTAGAAGGTGGTGATGTCAGGATTCGAAAGGGCGGTACTATAGAAGCGGAAGAGGAGGGATCGATCGATTCAAGCGAAGAGGAAGAGTCTATTGGAGGCGGTGCTTCTGATGTTCAAACGCCTATTCCTGCAGCAGCTCCTGCTCCTCCTAAGCTTCCACTGAAGGGGATGCCCTTCAAAGAAATGACTCTAGATCAAATGAAAATGCGTTTTCAGGAAATTGAAGAGGAGCTTTCCCAGTTAGAGAGAACCGCAACCAAAGAAATACGAGAGCTTGAAAAACAGAAATCAGAACTTGAGTCAACTATGTTAAAAAGACAAGAGGACATGTTTGAAGTCTTAAATTGTCAACCTATGACGGAAGAGGAAGAATATGAGTATGAAATTGCGATTGCAAGAGATCTTCAGGGGCCCGGAGTTGTGAAAATTCATTCCGTAATAGATTTAGATTCCGGAGAAAAGATCATGATTCAAGAAGCAGCCGGATATCGTCTGCCAGCAAAAAGTGGGTTGAGAGATAGTGATGAAATGGTGGTAGATTTAAACGCTATGGTCGGAATGTTAGGGGATGGCCGGATAAGTGACGAAGAACAATTGAGAATGTTGGGTGTCCTTGAAGGAGCATTTCATGGCGTTGAAAGGGCGCATGAAAAAGGATATATCCTCAGGGATATGAAAGAACACAATATTCTTGTAATGGAAGATGGTAGTGGACGACTTACAGATTTTGGCTGTGTTGTAAAGAAAAAGCACGATCCACGGAAATGGAATATTACTGGCACCCCTCAATATTGGGCTCCTGAGGTTGTACGTTATGGGCAAACTGAAATGTGGGATAACCTGACAGAAAAATGTGATATATGGAGCTGTGGAATGATCCTTCAAAGCATAGTTTCGAAAGGAAAAATTGAGGATCACAAAGCACTAAGTGGAGCGCGGAATCTAGAAAATGTTTTTCTGCAGTTATCATCATTAAAAAGTGAGAATTATGAGAAAGATTACCCCGAACCCGATAAAAACGATAAGCCCCTAGAGCATCTCATCTGGTGGAGTACGCGGTTGGATCCAGAGCAAAGACCTACTATGTCGCAGTTTTGTCAACGTTTCAAAGAGACTAAGGAAAAAGAATTCAAAAAAGCAGGGTTAACTTAAGGACTACTTCGCTTTCCGTTGTATCACCCAACCCTTTTCTTCTGCTATTCGTGTGATCAAACGATCTATTGTTGAGTCGGAATAGCGAAGTTTCATGTGCACAATGTTTGGAAATCGTCCAATAGCTTCGAGCGCTGTTTCTGATAGAGAATCACAACCTTGAAAATAAAAACTCTTGAGTTTCTCTAAGGATGCCACTGGAGCAATGTTCTTTAGGGATGTGCAATTGGTTAAATCAAGATGTTCTAGACAACCACTCATTTTTTTTAGTGAGTTCATCCAGAGCAAGTTGTTACAATTTGCGAGAGTTAACGATTTTAAGTTGAAAAACTTGTCGAGACTGATGAGTTCTTTAAATGAAAAATGGGAGAGGTTTAAGGCCTCTAAATTCTCGGGTAAGTTGTCCAACACCCACTGGAGCTCTCTTTCTTCAAGCTTGTGAAGTTTATGGCTACCCACACGAGTCATCAGAGGGGAAAATTCTGAAAATTGGTTTAGCAAGTCAATTATACGATTTTCCTCTTCGGAGGGTGACCGAGAGCATAACGTCCATTCTTTGGTTAAGGGATCATATGCATCTCTCAAAACAGTAAAATAATGAGGGAGTCGGTCGATAACATAGTTTAAGCAACAATTGATCATGGGTGATGTCATCTCTTTCTCCCCTTCAAACTCTTCTTGCTGAATAGCGTCGAGGATGGAAACAACAGTGTCATCATCTAAATTTGTTTGTACTTCTGTAAGGCAGCCATCACAAACCCTTTGCATGTCGTTGTCTTGTCCAAGAAAATACAAATAGAAAGCATTTTCAGCATTTACTCTTGGAATAAGAGCATCCTCAATCAAAGGAAAGACGGAGCGTTCACAGGAATATTCCTTTGCGACTCGGATTAGAAATTCAAAATCATCAATAGTGGTGTCAGGTGGGACCTTTAGTTTAAAGGTTTTTAATCCCTCAAAAAAAATCGAGACCAGTGCGGGG
>JAAKFP010000028.1 GCA_011065005.1 Chlamydiota bacterium
CAACATTCATCCCCTCTTTTTCCCTGGGGGTTGTACCTACTCCGAATTTCAGGATTTATAATCATTCCTTGAATGAAATGTCAATCTCTAGGGTTCCCGTTAGGGGACCAAGCGAGATAGCCCGTCCTAGTGCGAGGTACGAGACACGTTGGGCGGGGTTTTGGATCGATAGTATTACCCGTCCCGGAGGGGCGGCAGAAACAATGGCAGCGGAGAAAGAAGATGAAACATACGTACCCTTAGCCCTTCGCATTAAAGTCGATATATTGCACATATATTCCGAAATATGCTATAATTACTAGTACTAGTGTACACTACGAAAACAGCAATTCCCTTGAAAGAAATAGAGATTATCTCTAAAGATGTTCGAAATTATTAAAAAATTTCAGTTTGAAGCTGGTCACCAATTGATCCACCACGACGGAAAATGCCAAAATCCACATGGGCACTCATATGTTTTAATCCTAGCCCTGCAATCTGAAGAACTCGTACCCTCGGGATCAAAAAAGAATATGGTTATAGACTTTGCTGACATTTCAGAAGTCGTCACCCCCATGATTAAAGAATATTTTGACCATAAATGGTTAAACGATACATTGGAAACAGAATCCCCAACTTCAGAATATATCACGAAATGGATCTTCGAGTACCTCCAACCCAAGCTTCCCCTCCTCCACTCTGTTAGCCTACAAGAAACTGAATCGTCCAAAGTCATCTACCGAATGACTAATTGAGCTAGCATCCTCTTCTACACATATATGTTGCTTTTTTTCTCTAGAGTCCATTATAATTGTTGCTATCAGCAAAAAAATTAGGAGAAACTTAACCAATGTCTAATAACCCACAACACACCTGGGAAGAAAGCAACATGTTAGATGATGTTTCCTACCAGAAAGAAGATGCGAAAACATTCAAACAACTGTTGGAAGGAAAAACAGGAGCTACTGCAAACAAACCTGTTACAATGGTCCCCGGAGAAATCCTAAAGGGAAAAATTGTCGAAATCAGCAAAGACCACGTCGTCATCGATGTGGGACTGAAATCTGAAGGATTAATCCCATTAGACGAATTTTCCGATCCATCGCAGCTAGTTCTGGATGGAGAAGTCGAGGTACTTTTAGATAAAACCGAAGACGCAAACGGTCAAATTGTCCTGTCGAGAGAAAAAGCAGAAAGGCTTCGCAAATGGGAACACATCATCGAACACTGCGAAGAGGGATCTATCGTAAAAGGTAAAGTCATCCGCAAAGTTAAAGGCGGATTAATGGTCGATATCGGCATGGAAGCCTTCCTTCCAGGGTCACAGGTTGATAATAAGAAAATAAAAAATTTAGACGACTATCTTAACCAAACGTTTGAATTCAAAATCCTAAAAATCAACATCGACAGAAAAAATGTCGTCGTTTCACGCCGCGAACTTCTTGAAGCCGAACGGATTTCAAAGAAAGCAGAACTCCTAGCAAATATCGAGGAAGGAAGCCTCTGCGACGGCATTGTCAAGAACATAACCGACTTTGGAGTTTTCCTGGATCTCGATGGAATCGATGGATTGCTACATATCACCGACATGACCTGGAAGCGCATCCGCCACCCCTCAGAGTTAGTCCAATTGGGACAAAAACTCGAAGTTGTCATTCTTTCTATTGACAGGGAAAAAGGGCGTGTTGCTTTAGGACTCAAACAAAAACAACCCAACCCTTGGGACGAGATCGAAATGAAGTACCCTCCCGGAACCCGAATCAAAGGAAAGATTGTCAATCTTCTCCCCTACGGGGCATTTATTGAGATTGAGCCTGGCATCGAGGGACTGATCCACATCTCCGAAATGTCCTGGGTGAAAAACGTCACCGATCCCAGCGAAATTGTCAACAAAGGTGACGAGGTTGAAGCCATCGTCCTTTCGGTGCAAAAGTCTGAAGGGAAAATCTCGCTCGGAATCAAACAAACCGAACACAACCCTTGGGATGACGTTGAAGGAAAGTATCCCGTCAATACCAATGTTAAAGCAGAGATCAAAAGCCTGACAAACTATGGGGCCTTTGTTGAACTTGAACCTGGAGTGGAAGGGCTTATACATATCTCTGACCTTAGCTGGATCAAAAAGGTCTCACACCCTTCCGAAGTTCTAAAGAAAGGAGATGTCGTCGATGCAGCCATTCTCTCCGTTGACAAGGAAAGCAAAAAGATTACTCTAGGCATCAAACAACTAGGTTTAAATCCTTGGGAAGATATCGAAAAAACAATGCCTATAGGCACTCTCGTCAAAGGTGTCGTGGCAAAAATTACAGCTTTTGGAGCTTTTGTCGAGCTTGAAAATGGCATTGAAGGGTTGATCCACGTAACAGAACTTTCGGACCAAGCTTTTGGAAAGGTAGAAGACGTCGTTTCCAAAGGTGATGAGGTTACAGCCAAAGTCATTAAACTTGATCCGGAACACAAAAAAATTGCTCTTTCTATCAAAGAACACCTCATCGATGAAAATCAATGCAACCATGATGATATCGTAGTAGGAGAAGATGCTAAGGAAGAGCAAAAAGAAGAATCTGATGAGGAAGAAACCTCTGAAAAGGAAAAAGAAAACGCTAAGTAATCAATTCCTTGATTGAAAAGTAAAAGCTTGAGGCACGGCTGTCGCTGTGTCTCTGCAAAGAAAGGCAGTTTTAAAAATGAATAAAGATCTAGTCGCCGTTTTCGAATACCTCGAGCGTGAAAAAGGTATCAAAAGAGAGATCGTCGTCAAAGCTATCGAGGAATCCCTGCTCGCTGCTGCGCAGAAAAGCATTGCCGGCGCCTCTAATGTTACCGTTCATATCAATTCGAAGACTGGAAAAATCGACGTTTTCAGCGAAAAAGAAATCGTCGACAAGGTTGAAGTAAATGCACAGGAAATCAGTTTGGAAGATGCTCGTGAAATAGATCCCGACTGCCAAATCGACCAGTTTATCGATGTTGTGGTAACCCCCAAAGACTTCGGACGTATTGCAGCGCAAAAAGCGCGCCAAATCATCTCACAGAAACTCCGGAGTGCCGAACGCGATGTCATTTACGAAGAATACCGCCATCGCGTCAATGAACTGGTTTCAGGATCGGTAAAGAGGTTTGTTCGTGGAGCGAACATCATCGTTGACCTCGGTAAAGTAGAAGCAATTATGCCGATGAGGCAATATCCAAAAACAGAACACTACAATGTCGGAGACAAAGTGTTTGCTTTACTCATGGAAGTTCACGACACCGATATGGGTAGTGCCGAGGTTATCCTATCACGCAGCGCCCCCGAATTCGTGAAACAGCTGGTGATCCAAGAAGTTCCTGAAGTTGCGGATGGTACAGTAATTCTCGATAAAATTATTCGTGAAGCGGGATATCGTACGAAGTTAACAGTTCGTTCTACCGATCCCAAAGTTGACCCCGTGGGTGCTTGTGTGGGAATGCGTGGGAACAGAGTGAAAAACGTCGTCCGCGAGTTGAATAACGAAAAAATTGATATCATCCCCTATTCTGAAGAACCTGTAGAATTATTGCAGAATGCACTAGCTCCGATCCAAATTCGGAAGATTAACATAAACGAAGAAGAAAAAGTAATATCTATCGTTATTGATGACGACGATTACGCCGCAGTCATCGGCAAAAGGGGAATGAATGCCAGGCTAAATAGCCAGTTGATTGGTTACGAACTTGAAGCTCAGCGTATGACTGACTATAGCAAGACCATGGCCATCCAACGAGCTGAGCTCGCATCCTCTGACGACCCAACTCTTGATGAACCTCTCGAAAGCATAGAAGGTCTAAATAAGTTGATTTTTGAGCACTTGATAGACGAAGGGTTTTCCACAACTCGAGACTTACTCCTTGCAAAGCCAGAACAACTTGCCGGCATTCCTGGGATCAGCATGGAAATGGCAGACTTTATATTAGAACAAATCCGTAAACAGAGGATGTAAGGCATTGGAAAAAAAAGAACTTAAATTAAACATCAAAAACACCCAAATTGCTAAGGCCATCAAGTTAGATAGCCTCAAGCAAAAACTTGCAGAAAAAAATTCCGACGCCAAAAAAAAGAAGAAAAAACAAGCAGAGAAAAAAGTAACCACAAAAGCAAAGAAAATCGAAGAAGAATCTTTACCTATCGAAGAGGAAGTCGTACCCCGCAGGAAAGCCAGATCGAAATCTGTGTTCGCTGAAGCCAAGGAAGAACCCTCCAAAGAGATCGAAGAAGAAGAAACCTCAATAGAAGAAAAAAAGACCGAGAAGGTAGAAAAGGTAGAACCTATAGAGGTCGAGCCTGCAACAGCGGATATCACTGAAGAAGTTCCAGAAAAAGCCCCTCAACCCCAGGAAATAGAAACCCTAGGACCAACGGGAAGACATATTAAAGATCTTCTTCCCCCAAAACCCGCAAAGAAAAAAGAAGAAAAGAGCGGAAAACTTTTACCAGGTCCGGAGAAGGAAAAGGAAAAAGAGAAAGCGAAAAAAGGCAAGCCCAAAGAAAAAACTTTTGAAAAAGAAAAACCCTTTGCCAAAAGTGGGCCAAAATCTCCACGTTTTCGAGAATACCGAGACATTAAACCCTCCTCCCCCCATCGCCAACAAACTTCCAGATTCGATGCAAGAGATCGTCAAGGCCTTCGGGATACTGAAGGGGAACAACGATGGAGAAAAAGACGCTCTACCAAACAAGGACGCACACAGCTACAAGAAGATCTTACCATTCGACCTAGCTCACTCGCAGTTCGCGTACCGATCTCAATTAAAGATCTCGCTGCACAAATGAAAGTAAAAGCCTCGGAGCTTATCTCAAAACTATTCCTTCAAGGAATCGTGGTAATGATTAACGATATCCTTGAAGACGAAACAACGATCCAACTTCTTGGAACAGAATTCGATTGTGAAATCATGATCGACACCTCTGAAGAAGAACGTATTCGCATTACAGGCAAAACGATTAAAGAGGAAATTCAAGAAACAGACCCCGCGAATCTAACTATGCGCGCTCCTGTTGTTACCTTCATGGGGCACGTCGACCATGGGAAAACCAGTCTGATCGACTATATTCGAAAGGCCAACACAGTCCAAGGTGAAGCCGGATCCATCACACAACATATTGGAGCCTTCCTCTGTAATACTGCTGTTGGAGATATTTCTATTCTTGACACACCGGGTCACGAAGCATTCTCCGCAATGCGGGCCCGTGGCGCTGATGCAACAGATATCGTCGTTCTAGTAATTGCTGGGGACGAAGGAATGAAAGCACAAACTGAAGAAGCTATCGATCACGCTAAAGCCGCCGGCGTCACTATCATTGTCGCAGTAAACAAGTCAGACAAAGCGAATTTCGATCCCGAAAATGTCTACCGTCAACTTGCTGACCATGAGCTCTTACCCGAAGCATGGGGAGGACAAACGATCACAGTCAACTGCTCTGCGGTAACAGGTGATGGTGTGAAGGAACTTCTCGAAATGCTCGCCCTACAGGCGGAAGTCTTAGAACTCAGAGCTAACCCCCAAACTCGAGCAAGGGGAACCGTTCTGGAATCGGAACTCCACAAAGGGCTTGGTGCGGTAGCAACCATTCTCGTTCAAAACGGAACTCTAAAACAGGGGGATCCCCTCGTTTTCGGTGAACATTGGGGTAGAGTGAAGACCATGCGTGACGAATTCAACAACGCTCTTACCGAGGCCCCACCCTCAACACCAATTGAGATTACAGGCCTTTCAGGGCTACCAGAAGCTGGCCAGGAGTTCATTGTGGTATCCTCTGAAAAAGAAGCACGAGAAATTGCTGAAGTTCGCATGATAGACAAGCGAGAACTATCCCTTCTGAAGAGGAAAAAAGCGCCGGTAGAGAGCCTCTTCCAGGAAGCCGCAGACAAAACAACGAAGATTCTCAATATTATTCTACGGGCCGACGTCCAGGGGTCGTTAGAAGCCTTAAAAACTGCTTTGCAAAAAACCGCATCAGAGAAAGCGGAGGTTAACATTATCTCTTCTGGCATCGGTGAAATTTCTGAATCAGATGTGCTCCTTGCTGCTGCATCCAAAGCAATCATCATTGGATTTCACACCTCCATCGAAGCGCATGCCGACGCCTTAGTCAAACAACATAACGTCCATGTAAGCCTCCATGACATCATCTATCACGCCATTGATGACGTCAAAGGGCTCATGACAGGACTCCTGGACAAGATATCTCAGGAGACCGACAAAGGAAAAGCAGAAGTGAGAGCTACATTTAAAGCCTCGCAGCTTGGTGTAATTGCCGGCTGTCTAGTTACCGAAGGAACAATCCACCGCAATCACTACATGCGTGTTGTTCGCGAGGGAGAGGTCATTTGGAAAGGGGGTATTGCCTCTCTAAAACGGGTAAAGGAAGACGTCCGAGAAGTACAAAAAGGGGTTGAATGCGGCATTCTTCTTTCCAATTTTAATGATGTTGAAGAAGGTGATATCCTTGAAGCGTACGAAGTGACCTACATCTCACAGAAGCTATAAGGGATCGTTCAATGGCAAAAAAACGCACCGACCGATTGAATTCCTTATTAAAAGAAGTACTCTCGGAGGTGATTCGAAAAGAGGTTCATAATCCGTTTGTCAATGAGTTTGTCACGGTCACAAGAGTTGATATTTCGAGAGATTTACGGCATGCCAAAGTATATATTAGCATGATCGGAAGCGACAACGAAAAAGCACAGACTCAGGAAGCCTTAGAGTCGGCTGCAGGATATATCAGCGTGAAGGCATCAAAACAGGTTGTAATGCGTTTTTTCCCGAGCCTAAAATTTATCATTGATGACACCGTCCAAAAACAGATGCGTGTTGAAGAATTACTAAAAGATATCCATACTGAAGAGAATGCACGAAAGCAAAACACTTTCCAAGAGGAAAATTCCGACTCCTGAGGATAGCAACAGCGCTCCAGAAGGAATCCTTCCAATTTACAAACCACGGGGCCCAACAGCTTTCCAGCTTGTGAGGTTGCTCCGAAAGCATCTAGGAGTGCGCAAGATTGGTCATGCGGGAACTCTTGATCCCTTTGCTGAGGGGGTAATGGTCCTCCTTGTTGGCCGCAAGTATACACGCCTGTCTGATGCACTGGTCAATACGGAAAAAGAATATATCGGAAGAGTTGTTCTAGGCATCGAAACAGACACTTACGATGTTGACGGCAAGATTCTCCATCGTTCAGACCTCATTCCCTCCTTGGAAGAAGTAACACACGTACTCAACAAATTCCAAGGCAAGGTTCAGCAAATTCCACCCATGTTTTCAGCAAAAAAAAAGGATGGGAAAAAGCTATATGAACTGGCAAGAAAAGGAAAAACTATAGAAAGAGATCCCGTCACTGTAGAGTTGCAAACTGAACTCTTGGAATATCACTACCCTTATCTCGATATACGAGTTACTTGCAGCAAAGGGACATACATCCGTGCTCTTGCCCATGACATTGGAACCCTGCTAACATGTGGAGGCCATCTCACATCACTAACACGAACGAGAAGCGGAAAATACTCTATTGCAGACTGTTTTGATGGCAGCAAATTACAGTCACCTGATTTAGATGTTGAAGAATTGTGCGGGAGACTACTATCGCAATGATAGCTACTTCTTACTGTAGAGGAAAGATGAGGATCATTGATACTTTTGAAAAGCGTGGACCTATAACAAAACCTATAGTAATCACAATCGGAAATTTTGATGGGGTCCATCGCGGACATCAGGAAGTGATTGCACGCCTTACCAAAAAAGCGCATGATATTGGCGGAGAATCTGTTGTTATCTCGTTCGTAAACCACCCCTCTCAAGTCCTACGACCCGACAAACCTACTCTTCCTTTGTACAGCCCCGAACATAAAGCCCACCTCCTTGAAAAATTAGGGGTAGACACTCTGGTTTTTCTTTCCTTCACCAAAGAATTTGCTCAACAAGAAGCGAAAGTTTTCCTTAGCAAACTGATGCAAACACTCCCCTTCTCTGATCTCATCTTAGGATATGACTCTCGAATGGGCATCGGAAGGAAAGGGGATCCCGCAACCATTCAGGAACTCTCCAAGATTCTTGCGTTTGATGTCGAATACATTGGGCCTTTCTCTTATAATGGAGGTACCGTGTCAAGTAGCACCATTAGAGAACTCGTTAGAAATGGAAAATTTGAGAAAAGTAAAGAACTCTTAGGGCGGCAGTACTCCATTTATGCAAAAGTCACATCAGGAAACCGCCGAGGGAGTCAGCTCGGCTACCCCACAGCAAATATTGATGTCTCAGGATTGACTCTCCCCCCTTATGGCGTTTATGCTGTCTACCTCGAATATAAAGGAAAACAACGCCCAGGGATTGCCAACCTGGGAACTGCTCCCACCCTTCGTACCCAGACAAATCCTATTCTAGAGGTCCATCTATTCGAACCCATAGAAGAACTGTATGGTAAAGCGGTAGAGGTTTTTTTCGAAGAGTACATACGTCCGGAAAAGAAATTTGCTGATGTCGTTGCGCTCCAAAAGCAGATCGCCCAAGACATCGAAACCGTCAAGAAATATTTGTTTTAAACGCGAAGAAAGCGAAACGGGGAGCACCTAGGATTTCTCTGTGTCTCTATCCTTACGTATCAAAAACCTCATCTAAAGAAGGAAGGCAAACTTCTTTTCCCTCCATATTCTTTAAAACTACTTCCCAGTGAGCTTGTTCTTTTGCATTCCCGGTGGCTTTGTATAAACCTCTCAGCAAACTAGCTCCTTCATAATAAATAGTTTTTGACAAAGCTTGTTTAACAAGAGATATAGCCTCTTCTTCTGTGATAGGAGGAACGCCAGGCGCCCAACAACATCGAGCCATAGCAATCAATAACTGCGGTGGGGGTGGGGTAATTTTTTCAACAGCCCTTTTATAAGCGGCATATCTTTCATCATACTTTAAGATGATGTGATAAGCATATCCTAGAAAGGCGTCAAATTTCCAAGAAGAATTCCACTGAATTGGATATTTTTTTCTTAGCTCCTCTAAAAGGTTTGCTGCATACTCTTGTAGAGTTTCATCCCACTCATCATTATTAAGCATACCTCGAGATATACGTAGGCCTTCATCAAAACCAACTAAGGAGGCCAATTCAGATGGGGTGTATTCTTCTGACTTCTTTTTTAAACTTTTATAGTAATTAATCGTCATTTTTTTGTTATGACCCAAGCATCTTTAAGGAATGTTTGATTTGTTTCAATGTAAGTTTCAAAGGAGGCTTGAACTTCACGACCGTTTATAAATTTTCTATAATCCGACCGTATTATTTTTCCGTTATGAAATTTTTCCGATTCAAGCAAATACTTCTCAGATAGAATTCCAGATTCCTCAAGAAGAGTAGACACCTTCCCAAAATCTTCAACTTTGTTTCCGCTCATTTTTATAATCTTTTCCCAAGCATGCTTTTCTTGCATTACATGCGGAATAACATTCGCATTCCCAGGGATTATTTTTCCTGTTTTAGCTAGATCGGAAACAGTAGTCCTAATAGCTGAATGCCTAGAGCTGGCCTCGAGTATTTTTGCTTTCTTTGCTTCGGAAACAACACAACATTCAACAGTGAACATGGAATTGAGCCTTTTAAGCTGTCGGTATTTTTTAACTCCCTTCATTACAGCTCCAGGAGCCAAAATGTCTACTCCATACTTTCCAATGATATACCCAGTTTTATTTCCCCTGTCATAGTCGGAAAGAGTATCCCAATTAACACAAAGATCTTTTAGTTCAGGAACTACTGCTTCCAGACATTCCCTTGCTGTGTTTTCCTTTAGGTATTCAACTAATTCATATGATGTATTAATCAGGTCCTTGCTTACCTCTACAGGAGAACAAGCAAAGGACCATAGACCGTGCAAAATTCCCTTGCAACAACTCCACGTAGAAGGTACAAATTCAACTACAGCAACACTACTGCCTCTTGCTATTCCAATACAAAAACCACCAGAATAATCTACCATTACCTTTGGTTTTGGATTAACTACGTAATTTCCTTGGTCGCTATCGTTTTTAACAACGTATCCTAATTTGTTAAAGGAAATCTCTTTTTTGCGGACCTCTAAATGTTTTAATTTATTGTAATCTTCTATCGCAAGAGAAAGATTCCCCATTTCGAAATGTGCGTGAATGCGCTCCTGGTAAGCTTCAACATTAGATGGATCTTTTTCGATTGCTGCAGTCAAGTAAGTGATTGCTTCCGAATGCAAAAAAAGGTTGTTACATCTGATTCCTTCATATAACCAATAATCTGAGATAAGCCAATCAGGGAGTGAGTTTGAATCACTAACAGATTCTTTAACTTTAAATCGCTTATTGAGTCTCTTTTTGAAGATATCTATTTTGGTTTCTCCAGAGAAATGTTGGCTTTCGTTTTCTTTTTGACAACTACTAACCTTAATGTCCCTTTCTGGACTGTATAAAAGCTCTATGAAGTTTATTTCACTCTGAATTTCTGCTGTCGGATGAAAAGACAAACTCTCCTCATACATCTCAAGAAACATCTCACAAAGCCTGTCCAAAATGGCATCTGTTTTGTCCTCTATTAATGCGATTTCTTCCTCTGAAAAATACGTTTGAGAAAACCGCTCTAGGTCTTTACACACCTGATAAAAATCAGAAAATCTAAAACAGCATACTGAAAGAGATCTTGGCAGGTTAAACCCCAACCTTCTAAAATACCAAGAATCTGTAATGAAATTGTTTGATAGATCGGATCGCTGTTTGACCTTTTTTAGTGCTGTGGAATCGATTAAATTTTCAAATAAAACTACGGCCACGTCGCTAATCTTTTCTGCTCTATGTGAAGTCTCTGGCCAATACGCTTGATGATGAGGATATTTCCTAGAATACTCTATCTGCCGTTTCAAAAACGGATAGCCACCCTTGTGCCGAAAGTGAAAATAACCAACATAGACAACAGGATCACAACACCACCAGCATTCGTTGCAGGTTTGGTTTACGATTGGGGGAATGACTCCAATATCAAGTTCCTTTTTATGCTTTAACGGAAAACTATGCCAGCATGCCCTGTCAAAACACCTATAGCACAATTCATTGCTGTTGTAGGAGTAAGTGTAGTCCTCGTTTTCATCTTCTTCATCAAGATCCCAATCGTCATATAGATATGCTCCCCGGTACGCATAATCCCTTTCCAAGGAATAAGACAACGAAGGAAATAATGTGACTAAAACCATTAAAATACTTAAAATACAAACAACTTGTCTTTTCATGAGTTCATCGATTCGATTATCTGTTCATGGATGTTAGAGTTGAAGTGTATTCATATTCGGACTATTAATCAATAAAAAGGAATGAAAGGGGCCGGGACTGCGATGGGCTTTGTTGCATAATTTAACCACCGAGCACACAGAGACTTATGAGAAAAATGAAAAAATAAAAAATAAATTGTGTATGTTGGGGTACTAGGCAAAATGGTGCGAAAATATAATAATAAGAGCATAACCAGAGCATAACCAATAATTGACATTAAGCCTCCTTTATGTTCCAATAGCCCTAAGAGAATTAGGAACATAAATTGGAACGCGTCAATGCTAGAGTACCAGAAAGTATACTTTTTGGAACATTAGGAAAAAGTCAAATGTTCAAGATACTTGCTTATAAGGAGCTATCTACTGAAAAATGTTTAGTTGAAGCTAGTAGAGAAGATATCCAACGTGCTGTTCTTCCATGGTTAGATGGTCTCTCTGAAAAATATTTGAGAAATATTTTTGGACCAAAAATGCCATACCCTATTGACGAAAAGTATATTCTGGACTCTTTTGGTAAGACAGAAAAAAATACTCCTTTTTTGTTAAAAGAAAACCATAACGCTGTTGGGTTTGGATCAGTAATGACGCAAATTAAAAAAAATGAGAAAATTTCTTGGTTATGCTTTATTCTAATTGCACCTAAAAAAAAGGGTAAGGGGCTTGGACATTTACTAGTTAAAAAGTTAATTTCTCATGCAAAGACACTACACCCTGATTCAATAAAACTAACTGTTTATATGGATAATATAGAAGCGTTAAACCTTTATCCTATGCATAATTTTAGATTTATTAGATGTTTAAATGATGGGAAATATCTAATGAAATTGAAGCTGTAACTCTTTTCTTTATCTGTTTGTAACCATTCACCTCTATCTGTTAATCGCGAAGGAAGCGAAGAATACGCGAAGATTATTCTATTGATGCAGAAGAAAGATGGTATCAAACGATTCGTTCAGACCGAACGCTACTAATTAATAAAAAAATCTTCGCGCGTCCTTCGTTTCCTTCGCGATCTTCGCGTTTAGACAGCTTCAGGAAAGGAGTCAGCTAAGGAGGCTAGAAGAAATAACCTTTACATTTAGGCTGTTATAGCTCTTCAGTTGCGAGGCGCAAATCTGCAGTCAACTTATTAGTTTCCAAAGATTTGCAACAAAGCAAGTGAAGATGAT